>DNAD01000259.1:8816-12587 GCA_003484785.1 Lachnospiraceae bacterium | reverse complement strand
ATAGGAGAAAGAGGTGAAAATATGAAAGGACTTAACAGACCGGCTCTCGGAGACGAGGAGCTGGAAGCGGTTTCCGGAGGAAAGACCGGCGAGATAAAGGTAGTCATCAATTCAAAACCTGTGAGAAAAGCGGCAGCTGCCCGGGGAACAAAGCTGTTCGGGGTCGGTAATGCGCCGCAGGAGCAGCTGATGAAGATCGCCTGCCCCGAATGCGGTGAGCTGATTGAGGTGAATATTCTGACAGCCACCAGCGCGACATGTAGCAATCCGGGCTGCGGGGTCACTTTTCGCATCGATGGATGAATGACGATCCTTTCAGGCTACTGAAAACAGAGAGATATGACTGAATTGGTCAATGAAATCCGGAATAAGATCATTAACTGCCCGGTCCTATGACAGGGCAGTTATTTGCGTTGGATAAAAAATGTCTTGGCAAAGGTGAAAGAACAGCAGGATGAGCGGAAGGAACGAAGAAAAAGGCGCCGGGAGCGTACAGGGAAAATTCAAAAGAAGATCGGTGGCAATACTGACGGTGATCGGAGTCGGTGTTGTCATTTATCTTATTTCGCTTTATATCCTTTTTTATTCCGAGGCCATGAAGCAGCAGGAACGGAACAACGAAAGGTTTTTTTCCGCAACGATCTCAAATCTCCGGAGCAATAACCGGGAGATGGACAATCTTGTAAAAAACTTTGACAGCAATAACAGGATAATGCTGGATAATATCGTCGAGGCTTATTCTGGCGATAATTATAAAGAGCTTGAGACGATGACTCCAGAGGAACAGAGCGAGCTGCTGCAGAACGCGACCTACAGCATGGAAGACTGCAAATGGATGCTCATTGTAAACAGGGATTCAAAGGTCATCATTTCCAGCATACCCAGCAATAACGGACTCAGCGTGATAGAGGACGGTGAGGTCGGCATTACCCTGGAGGAATTTCAGGATCTGTGTGACGGGGAGGTGGATAACATTGTTGTGGACAATCCCTATTACGGTGAGGAAGGCGAGATCGGAACAAAGATGTATCTGTACTGCAAGCCCATCGGAGGATCCTACGATTCCGAGGGATATAAATATGTTCTGACCGGCATAGCTTCCGACATAATAGATACCGCAAAGAGCAGCATAGGAGATCCTTCCGTATGGCTGAACGCTTCCACCATAGGAAATAACGCATCCGTGCTGATGGTGGATGCCTCTCTTGACAAGGTGCTCTACGGAGATATAAGAGGAACGGACAAGACGGGGGAAAAGGCTTCCGAGATCGGTCTGGGACAGGAGATACTCACCAATGACTATACCGGATGGGCGGAGCTTGACGGGATACGCTGTTATGTTTCCATCAGAGAATTCTTTTCTGATCTGTACGGCAGAAACAATTATATCGTTATCGCAGCTCCGCTTGCGGATATGCATGGCCTGAGAATTTCAGTGATCATATGGAATATCTGTCTGTTCCTTATTTTTACGGTCCTTATGATCGCCTACTGCTCCTTTGTACGTACCGACACCATCAATAATGACGAGGATCTTCGCGGGGTCGTCCTGTTTAAGGGTACAAGGTTTGAGGCCACCTTCAGCAGGGAGCTTGCGTCAAAGACCCTGCCGGTCATAATAACCGCGGCTTTTCTCTTTTTCTGCGCGTCCTTCTATTTCCAGGCTCTTATGAAGCTTTCGGAATCCTTCTCGGAATCAGTGGGGACAGAGAGGGAAATATCGGCTGCCGTCGAACAAAGCTCGACTCTCAGTGATGACTTCATGGCGTATTACGATATGCAGTATGCCAGCAGGGCAAGGCTCCTGGCTTTCATTGTTTCCTTAAACTGCGGCGAGTATCTGAATGCCGGCAAGGACTCCGAAAAGGTGAACCCTGCCGGAAAAGTGGATTCCGTGGGAAACCGCAAGGTGATAAGAGATGATTATAACAATACGGTATATGTTATCAACAACTCGGAACGGCTGAAAAAGCTTGTCGATCTTAATGAGGTTGACGAGATCTACCTGTTTTCGGACAGAGGTATCATGATAGGCACCTCCTCCAATATCTTAAATTTCTCCTTAAGCAGAGATCCCGGGGATCAGTCGGAGGAGTTCTGGGACATTCTTGAGGGCAGGGTGGATTTTATCATTCAGGAGCCCCGGATCAGCGATCAGGGATTTCTGATGCAGTATATCGGCTACTACATGGATTATTATACCCGTCTCGGGGAAAACGGAGAGACGGAGTATGTGGATTATACCTTATATCTGAAACAGCAGGACGGCAAATATAACGGCAATGAGATAACATCTCACAGAGGATTCCTTCAGATCCAGCTTGATCCGGAGGACAGAAATGATGTCATGGAGAGTTCAAAGCCCGAGTATGTCCTGTCGAATACGAAGATCTCAAACAACGGGGTATTGATGGGCTTTGAAGAGCTTGAAGATGAGAATGATTATTATATCTTTTATTCCCAGATCCCTTCACTGGTCGGTATGACCGCTTCGGAGCTGGAGCTTTCCGAAAAAGCCTTCAACGGAAACTACAACGGATTTCAGTTTATAAACGGAGTGCGCTATCTTCAGAGTATCCGGAAGGCGGGGGATTATTATATCTCTACTGCCATGCCCGTCAGCTCTCTGTACGAGGATGTGTTTCATACCGCGGTGATTGGGGCCCTGTATCTGCTCGTGGTCCTTCTCATAATTTCCTCCTTCAATCTTTTTGTCGGAAATGTTATCGAAGAAAAGCGATACAGGCAGGAGAATGATCCTCTGGCCATACTGGGAGTTCTGGATAGTCGCAATCAGTGGAAAAACAGCCCCCATACCCGCAGATTTGAGCTGCTCATAACGAAGTGTCTGATCATTCTGGGAGGCGTTTTCATTGCTTCCATAATATATGAGGCCAACAGGCAGGGCAGTAATTCCGCGATAATCTACATCATCAGCGGGGAGTGGGACAGAGGCATCCATATCTTTTCCCTTTCCGCCTGTGTTGTGATCGGAATAGTAACGGCCCTGCTGATAAGGATAGTCGAGCATGTCACCTGCCTGATCGCTTCCGTTTTCGGAAGCAGGATCATGACGATAATCAAACTGGTTCTTTCCATCGTAAAAACGGCAGTTGTCATTGTCGTGGTCCTGTACTGCCTGTTCCTTATGGGAATCGATGCCACAAGGCTTTTAGCCTCCGCGGGTATTATGTCGGTAGTAGTCGGTCTCGGAGCCCAGAGCCTGGTGGGAGATATCCTTGCGGGAATATTCCTGGTTATGGAGGGCTCCATCCACGTCGGTGATTATATCCTTATAAACGATGTCCGGGGCAGGATCACCGAAATAGGCCTGCGTACCACCAGATATGAGGATATCAACCAGAATATAAGGATAATCGGCAACAATGAGATGAAGTCCTTTGCCAACATGTCCATGAAGTACTCCGTGGTATTTTACTATATCCCGGTTCCGTATAACGAGGATTATCCTGCGATAAGAAAGCTTCTTAACAAAGAATTCATCGAGCTCTATGAAACCAACAGAGCTTTAAAGGGGATTCCCTCCTGCCTGGGGATACAGCAATTCTCGGAAAGCTCGGTGGATCTGTGCGTTAAGTTTATGTGCGAGGAAGGCGCCAGGCTTGATGTTCAGCGCTTCATGTACGATCAGATAATGAGGATATTCATGGAAAACAACATTACCATACCTTTCAATCAGCTGGATGTGCATATAGAAAGAGAGCTGCGGGAGAAATAGGAAATGATCCGGCCTAAAGGCCGGATCGGCGC
>DNAD01000259.1:0-8702 GCA_003484785.1 Lachnospiraceae bacterium | reverse complement strand
ATCGGCGCAGATAGGAAGGATAAGCTATGAAAAAGGAACAGGATCCCAGGGCTGAGATTCGCATACTCGCCCATAATATGCTGATGATCACAATGATCTTTCTCACCGTCATGCTGGTGTTCTTAAACCGCCTGCTGGGCTGGGAGGTCTGGATGGTGCCGGTGCTCATAGCGGGAGCATTTTTATGTATTGCGCTTCAGTTTGTAAAGAAGCTTGAGGCTGATGTAAGGTTCTATGTATGTGGAGCTTTCCTTATTCTGGAAAGCTTTTATTTTACCGTTAATATCAATATGGTCTATGACAGCACCATTCTGATAGTTATCCTGGTGATCCTGTTTGCTCTGGCGGAAAGCGATCTTCTGATGAATACCAGCTGGATAACCGGCATTGTCGGAATGATGGTGCATCTTCTTAAGTCGGGCCGGGAGGGGAGCCTTCAATTCGATCTTTCTCATGTGGTCCGGACTGCCTGGCAGTTTATCGCTCTTGCACTGGTGTACATCCTTGTGATCCAGATGTCCGCCTCGATACGAAGGACAGGGAACAAATACAAGAAAAGGATCGACCAGCTGGAGCAGGAAAACATCAGGATCAATAATTTCCTTGCCAATGTCTCCCATGAGATCAGAACTCCCGTCAACGCTGTCATGGGCCTCTCCTCAGTGATAAAGCAGAGCTCTCCGGAAGAGGATATTACCGAGAGCATTGCCGCCATCTCCGAGGCCGGGCGCCGTGTTGCGGGCCAGATAAGCGACATCCTCGATTTTACCGAGATCGACATGAACAAGCTCTCGGTAAACAAAGAGAACTATATGATAGATTCTCTTGTCAACGACCTTCTGACCGATCTGTCGGCCGATCCCTTTGACAGAAAGGAGCTTGTGCTGGATCTGGAAACGGAGGTTCCGGCAGAGCTTCTGGGAGATCCGGAAAAAATAAAGAAGATACTTTATCACCTGATCTCGAACAGCCGGAAATATACCACTGAGGGAGGCATATATGTGCATATCGGAGCCATTCCCCGTTCCTACGGAATTAACCTGGTGATAGAGGTGGAGGACACGGGTATCGGTATCAGCGATGAGGATATAGAGAATATCTTCGGAAAATTCTACCAGAACGACGGAGGACGTACCAGGCAGACAGGAGGACTTGGACTGGGCATTCCCATAGTGGATGGTTTTGTGAAGGCCATGGGCGGATTTCTGTCCATCACCAGTAAGCTTAATGAGGGCACAAGTGTACGGGTCAGCATCCCGCAGCAGGTGGCGGATCCCTCATTCTGTATTTCCGTAAGCAGGACAGAGAATATCTGCGCTGTCGGTTTTTTCTCCTATCCGGAAAACGGCAATCCAAGGGTGAGGGACTATTACCAGAGGATGCTTGGACACCTGACCCGGGGGCTTTCCCTGGTCTTTTACAACACGATAACAATAAAGGAGCTTAACAGGTTTATCGAAAGCCATAAAGTTACTCATCTGTTTGTCGGCAGCAGGGAATACCTTGAGAATAAGGAATACGTTGATCAGCTTGCCTCTGAGATCGCGGTGGCGGTGTTTGCGGATCCTGCGGAAAAGGAATGGCTCTCACCTTTAGTGACTCCCCTTCAGAAACCTTTTTATTCCGCTCAGATCGCCTCCTTTATCAACAATATCGACATCGAGGGGCCTTCGGGAATGGAAAGGAGAAGGATGGTCTGTCCGGGGCTTTCGGTCCTTGTTGTGGATGATGAGCCCATGAACCTCCTGGTTGCAAGAGGCATTTTTGAGACCTATGAAATGAAGGTGGATACGGCTCCGGGAGGATGGGAAGCTATCGAAGCCTGCGAAGAAAAAGATTACGACGTGATCTTCATGGATCATATGATGCCCCAGATGGACGGAGTGGAGGCCATGAAACATCTTCGGATGAATGCGGGAAGACGCAGAAAAAAGCTGTGCATAGTGGCTCTTACCGCCAATGCCATAAGCTCGGCAAGGGAGATGTTTTTGTCGGAGGGCTTTGACGGCTTTATCCCGAAGCCGATCGTAGTCACGGAGCTTGAAAGGGTGCTCAAGCATATACTGCCTGCTTCCGCGATCTCCTACAGAACCGTGGAAGAGAAAGTGCCTGCTTCGCAAAAAGCCCCTGAAAAAGGCTATGCAAGCGGCGGGCACGCTGCCTCCGCCATAGCCCCGGATAAAAAGGGCTCCCCTGAAGCGGCTGATAAAGCTCCTTCGAAAGAGGAAATCCTTGAGGCTGCGGGTATCTTTATGGGAACGGGGCTCGTCTACTGCAGCGGCGATAAGGACTTCTACTATTCAATCCTTGAGGAATACGGACGTGACGGGAGCAAAAAAACCGGGGAGCTTGAAAGGCTTTATGAACAGAAGGACTGGAAAAACTATGAGATCCAGGTCCACTCTCTTAAGAGTACCTCCCGCACTATCGGCGCCGACGGGCTTTCGGAGGCTGCGGCAGAGCTGGAAAGAGCGGCAAAGAACGAAGATGAGGATCTGATAAGGAGCCTTCATCCGAAGGTTCTTTCCCTCTACAAAACGGTTTACGAGGCGGCGGGACAGATACAGGATCCTTCCGAAGAAAATGGGGATGCGGAAGTGGTGCTTGAGTTTTCACCGGAGGGATAAAAAATGAGGATTAAAAAGATTCGTGATTATCTGGCCAATGCCAGCTATGATATTCAGGACAGACTGTTCATTCTGCTGTCGCTTATCGCCATGATCTCAATGATATGCGCTATTGTCGGAGGAATGGCCATAGGTGAGAACTGGCAGGGACTGGTCTTTACCTTTGTGGGTTTGCTGACCTTTGCGCTGATTGTTTATCTGGCCTACCGCTTTGACAGGCTAAGGCTTGCCGAGGTGATCATTGCCATGCTTACGACCTTTGTGGTAATGCCCATGGTCTTTTTCACAAGCGGAGGTATCTACGGCGGAACCCCCATATGGTTTATGCTGTCGATACTGTATATAGGCATGATCTTAAGGGGAAGGGCCAGGGCGATCCTTCTGGTCTGCCAGATCCTGGTGATATCGGCCTGTTACTACTGCGAGTACTTCCATATCATAGAGGTCATTCCCCACACGGAGGACATGGTCTTTCTGGATTCCTTTACCACCCTCATCATAGTAAGCTGCATGATGCTGCTTCTTGTCTCGTTCCAGACCTACCTCTACCGTCTTGAAAATAAGAGATCCGAGGAAAGAAGAGAAGAGATCGATGCCATGAGCAAGGCACAGAGCAGGTTCTTTTCCAATATGAGCCACGAGATCAGAACCCCCGTCAATACCATAATAGGCCTGAACGAGATGATCTTAAGGGAGGATACCACCAGGGAGGTCGCCGAGGATGCCGCCATCATACAGTCCTCCTCAAGGATGCTCTTAAACCTTATCAACGATATCCTCGATATGAGCAAGCTCCAGTCCGGAAAGATGGACATCAATCCCGTTGTATACAATATCGGCAACATGCTGTCGGAGATCGTGAACATGATCTGGGGACGGGCAAAGGAAAAGGGGCTGGAATTCAATATCGATGTGGATCCGGAGGTGCCGGCCAGGCTCGTGGGAGATGAGGTGAGGATAGAACAGATCCTGCTGAATATTTTGACCAATGCGGTCAAGTATACCAACAGCGGTTCGGTGAGCTTTTTCATAGGCACCAAGATAACGGAGAAGCAGGATGTGACCATGGTATACAGGGTCACGGATACCGGGATGGGAATAAGGAAAGAAAGCATGCCCTATCTGTTTTCGGCCTTCAGACGGATCGACGAACAGCAGACCAGGCTCATAGAGGGCACCGGACTGGGGCTCTCCATTACAAAGGAGCTTCTGGATCTTATGGGAGGGGAGATCCGTGTAAACAGTATCTATACCGAGGGAAGCACCTTCACGGTGGAGATCCCCCAGGGCTTTGTGGATGATGAGAAGGTCGGAGCCCTTGACCTGCAGTCCTATCAGGGGAATGCCCAGAAGAGGCTGTTGGGACAGAGCTTTGAGGCCCCGGATGTAAAGGTCCTTGTCGTGGATGACAACAGCACCAATCTGATGGTTGTAAAAAAGCTTCTGGGAGATACCGGCATTCGTGTGGATACGGTACAGAGCGGCGTTCAGGCCCTGCAGATGACACTGGGGACAGAGTATCATCTTATCTTTATGGACCATTTGATGCCGGGAATGGACGGTATTACCTGTATGCACCGCATAAGAGAGCAGGCGGGCGGTCTGTGCAGGGATGCAAAGATCGTGGCGCTGACCGCCAATGCCGGAACGGAGAATCAGAATCTTTATATGCGGGAGGGCTTTGACGGATACCTGTTAAAGCCTGTCAGCGGCTATCAGCTTGAGGAGGAGATAATAAGGCAGCTGCCGGGAGGGCTTATACGTTTTAACGGCGCGGAAGCATCAGGCCGCAGCGATTCCATGAAGGCCCACCGCATAAGACGCTTTCCCATTCTTATCACTACCGACAGTGTCTGTGACCTGCCCGAGGAGGAGATCAGCAAAAATGATATTGCCATTATCCCTTATCATGTATATATAAATGAAGGTGATTTCTATGACGGAACGGAAACTCACAGCAGGGGCGTCCTGGCCTTCATGGAGGAGAAGGGGGCAAGGATACGCTCCGAATCTCCCTCCAAGGAGGAATATGAGCAGTTTTTCGCCGGACAGCTAAAGAACGCCATAAATATCATCCATATTTCCATGTCCGCAGCTATATCGGAGGGCTACAAAAGGGCTCTGGCCGCTTCGGAAACCTTCGATAACGTAACCGTCATCGACTGCGGCTCGATCTCAAGCGGCCTCGGCATGCATGTTATGAAGGCCAGGGATCTGGCAAGGGAGGGAAAGAGCGTTGAACAGATCCGGGATGAGCTTGTAAAAAGCAGGGAAAACATCTGCGCGGGCTTTATCGTGGAGGATCCTTCACATCTGGAGGAGACCGGGAGCTTCCCCGCCTTTTTCACCCGCCTTTCCCAGATCTTCTATCTGCATCCCGTTCTGGAAATAAAGGGAGGAAGGATACGGGTAAGGCGTGTTTATCTGGGCAACAGGGAGAGGGTGATAAAAAACCACGTGCAGAGGATGTTGAGAAACAGCCCCACAAGCCGTGTCAATACGGGCTGCCTGTTCATAACCCATACCGGTCTGGACAGTGAGGAGCTTACACAGATAAAGGCTTTGGTGGAGAAAAAAATGACCTTTGACAGGATAATCATTCAGAGGGCCGGCGCCGCCGTCACGACGGAGCTGGGTCCCGGCTGCTTCGGGCTCATATTTGAGATGGGGTAATACTTAGGAACTGTTGAAAAATAACTTATACACCTTTGCTTGTCTTTTTGCCCGATAGTACTGACGAAAAATCGCCGGCGTAGCCCGCTACGCCTAAGATTTTTCATCAGCACTCTCGAACAAAAATCCTACGCAAATGTGCATGTTATTTTGCAACAGTTCCTTAGTGAGCAGGAGAGGAGAATACAAAATGGGATCGGATATTAATCTGTCTTTTGGAACATTGGATAAGTCGGATTTCGATAGCTACAGTGATTATGTTCCTTCAGTTACAAAAGAGAAGTTGAAGGAGAGCGACATTTATGTTCTCGGTGCATTCAATGATGATACGGATGAGCTTGTCGGAGCTGCAGTTATCCGTTCTGTGAATCCCGCAGAGCTTTTAAGTATCACTGTGGCCGGGCCTTACAGGAACAGGGGGATCGGGGATGCTATGATCATTCATATGATCGAGGCCCTTTCTGATGCCGGTATAGAGGGAATGACCTGTATTATTCCGGAGGATGGCAAGGCTTATATTACCGGAACGGGACTTTTCTTCTGGCGATGCGGGTTTTCACCTGTAAAGAGGTATTCTGACTTTTCCTTTTCACTGAAAAGCGCCGGGAAAAATGAAAAGCTTGGCCGGATCATTGAGAAATGGTCAGACGAGGGCTATGAACCTGCCCCGGCACTATTTAGCGAAGAGGGTAAAGCCCTATTGGAACTGCTTCCTGCAGATCCGAAGCCGGATGATATGGATTATTCTCCATCATTCAGCACGGTTTATAAGGAACACGGAAGCCTTGTGGGCTGCCTTCTGGTTTCGGAGGAGGACGGATTCTTTCTGGTAAATATCCTGTATGAAACAAAAGGCTATGCAACAGTGATCTATTCCATGATAGTACGAACCCTTATGGCAATAGCAGAGGCTTATAACGATGAGACTGAGCTGCGTTTTATTGGGGCATTTGATCAGCTGGAGGCTCTCTATTCATATATTTTTCCCAAAGAGGCGGGCAAAAACTGCCAGACACTGTACGTTCTTCCTTTCAACAGGAATCATTCAGAAAAGAAGGAACACAATGATACTGACATCTCAGAGGAATTCCCGGCTTCCGGGAATGATACGGAAAAACCTCAGGACTATGAGGATGAGATCAAGCTGCCGAAAGCCCTGGATGATGATGCGGACCCGGAGGATAATGAAGAGGATGATGACAGCGAGGATGTCATCAGTCATTTTGCCGATGATCCTGTTTTAAGACCCGTTACAGATGAGGAGTTATATTGCAGAAACTGCCTTTACAGGCTCGGCGGCGTGGAATCCGGTGCATGCCATAAGTATGATCGGAAACCGGACGAAATAATCAATGGCGGAATCTGTGACAGGTTTTATGCAGAAAGAAGGAAATGATCATGTGTAAGGTGTTGGCGAATAAAAATCAGCAGGAGCAGGAAAAATATCAGCTTTTTGACCGGGAACAGGAAACAGATCAGAAACAGGGCTTCTTTGACTTTACTGTGGTCGATCAGGTAAAAAAGTCGGATGGCAGCAGGGACTTCATTATGAGACATCATAATGAGATGGTAGCTCCTTTGAAGCTTGGAGAGCTCAGATCCAGGTATAAGGTAGCTCCTGTACAGTTTATGGATCTGACCGAGGAAAGGGAAACTGCGAAGGAGATAAAAGAACGTTTAGAAAATAAAAAGCAACTGCCAATGTCAGGTGAGCTGGTTCAAAAGATCCAGAGGTCATTCAACGCAATGCAATACCGGCAAATGCTCTATCAAAAAAGCATTGCCGCGCCCGGTACGTTAAGTGAGAATGAGCAGGTACTGGCTGACATATATAAGATCGACAATATGCGTTCTCAATATAAGCAGCAGTATGATAACAGAGTGGATTCGGATTCTCCTTTTGAAGGTTCGCTTAAAAGACTGGTTGATTCGCACACAAAGCAGCTCACGGAGTTAAAGAACAAGAATCAGAAATATCATGATAACTTTACGGATTACAGTAAGAACAAGTATTACGGGCAGATGAATGATTACCTTAGGACCGGGAATCCCAAGACAAGCCCGGAGATCAGGAAAAAGTGTAATGATCTTATCAGTTCCCTTGAAGAGTTTAAGCTGGATGAGGATATGACACTCACAAGACATATGGGTCTTGACGGGCTTGTAGCGGGATTGGGACTGGACAAAAAAGAGATCACCACAAGCGAGAAGCTTTTTGAGGTATTCAGGAATATGAGGATCCACAGGGTCATTTCTGTGGACAAGGCTTTTTGCAGTACGACATTGAATCCTGATGGTGTTTCGAAATTCAAGAAAATGCAGGTGGAGTGCAGGATCCTGGCACCGAAGGGAACCAAGGGAGCCTGTATCCGCAATATTTCCAGATATAAAGGGGAAGATGAGGTTCTGCTTCAGACAAATACCAAGCTTCAGCTTCTGGGAGTCAGTGACGAGGGAGAATGGACAGATCATAAGAATAAAAATCATAAAGACAGAAAAATAGTTGTCTACCTGAAGGCTGTTCCGGCTGAGATCCTGGAAATGGAGGATGTCCGGGATAAAGCGAGGCTGAGCGATAAGTACCAGAATGATCATAAGAAACAGGCCGCCTTTATGTCAAGCAGATATGAAATATCCAACAGTGCGGAGAGGATTAATTTAAGACCTTCTCATTTCGGGTACTCTACTATAATAAAGAAAGGCGTTAAAGTCACAAAAATGAAGCCTGCCAACCCGAATATGTGGTCTGATGCCGTAAATAAGACTGCCAACAGATGCTTGATGATCCTGGCTGTTTATTATTCGAGACACAGGGATAAGAGCGTTCTGGATGGAAACGATCTGAATAGCAAGGAGATCAAAGCTATCCAAAAAGAGGTTGAGGACACTTTGTCGAGCAGATCCGTCGATGCAAAAACTCAGGCTAAGATATCACGGCTTCTGTTGGAGATGAGGGCCGGAATCGCCGTCAATCTGTCGTCCGGGGTCATGGGCTATTTTAAGGATAAGGCAGGAAGTCTGGATGGAATGTCTTCAGCTTTGCCATATATGCAGGCAGTTATGCTGATGCAAAAAGCCTATGAAGAAATATCTTCTTCAATTAAAATTGGGGAATGTAAAAATCTGTGTAAAAGGGAGGATTCTCTCGTAACAAACGAAGTCTGGCAAAAAAGACTGAACAATCTGTCTAAGTGCAGTAGGGATCATTATGAAAAAATACAGGCATATCGGAAGCTGATGAGCTCACAGGATCCGATGAAGGAGCAGAGGAATAAAGGAATAAATGTTATGGAGAATCCTTTTGGAGAACATGAGGATCATTTAAGAAATCTATATAAGAGCTTTTGTACGCTTCGGGACTAAGGATCTGTTGAAAAATAACTTATACACTGTTATTTTGCA
>DNAD01000176.1 GCA_003484785.1 Lachnospiraceae bacterium | reverse complement strand
CCGTCCTTTACCACCAGGGCTGTCGCCTGTGGATTGTCCTTGTCCGAGGTAAAGATTTTCGCGTTTTTGATGATCCTGTCTGCTTTCATGATGCACTCCTTTCGCTGTTGCATTATTTTTGTATTGAACGTTTCAGGCAATCCTGTTTCTGTTTTTGAACCACAAATAAAATTCTCCTTCAGGAAGCACTGACGTAATACCATATATTATACAGTTTTTTTAAATTTTCATGCCTTTGGGCGAGACGGGCCTCACCCTTCCGGCAGTTTTGCGTTACTATCATACCACAAAACATCCGCGATGGGCAGATTCTTTGTACAGCTATCGAGATTTTTTACCTTCATATAATTGCGAAAACATTGTATAATCATACGGGACGGATATAATTTGTTCACTATAAACAGATATTATTTCGGACACTGTTGGATATCAATATACATGAAAGCGAGATTAAAATGGATCGGGAAAGCCTGATATATCAAACCTATGTTAGGATACTGGAAAAAGAGCTGGTCTGCGCTATGGGCTGTACGGAGCCTGTAGCACTTGCTTATTGTGCAGCCAGGGCACGTTCGGTGCTTGGAGAGCTCCCTGATAAGATTGAGATAGAAGCCAGCGGAAACATCATCAAGAACGTCAAGAGTGTAGTGGTCCCAAATACAGGAGGCAGGAAGGGGATCGCCGCTGCCGCTGCCATAGGTGTTTTGGGCGGGAATGAAAATGCGCAGCTTGAGGTCATTTCAAATGTCACGGACGATGTCATAAAGCAGCTGGGTCCTTATATGGAAAAGACTCAGATCTCAGTCCGTCCTCTTGAATCGGAATGCATTCTCGATATGATCGTAAAGGTATCCTGCAAAGGGTCGTGCGCGAAGGTACGGATCGCCAATGAGCACACGAATATCGTAATGATCAGTAAAAACGATGAGATAATATTCGAAAAGGATGCAGATGAGAAAGAAAATGACGGGGATGAACCGGATTATGATCTTCTGACTGTAAAGGATATCTATGATTTTGCCTGCACCTGCGATACAGAGGATGTACGAAAGATACTGGATCGTCAGATAGAAATGAATACTGCCATCTCCCGGGAAGGCTTGAAGCATGACTATGGGGCAAATATAGGCAAGGTTTTGCTGTCGGTAGACGACAGTATCCGTACCAGAGCCAAAGCCAGCGCCGCAGCCGGATCGGATGCGCGTATGAACGGATGTGAGATGCCGGTAGTCATCTGTTCGGGAAGCGGTAACCAGGGCATGACAACTTCCCTGCCGGTGATCGAATATGCGAAAGAGCTTAAGGCTGATAAGGAAAGGCTGTACAGAGCATTGCTTATTTCCAATCTTATTACTCTGCACGCAAAGAGCGGGATCGGAAGGTTATCGGCCTATTGCGGCGCAGTCAGCGCCGGTGCGGGAGCGGGTGCCGGTATAGCTTTTTTACATGGCGGAGATGAAAATGTTATTGCCCATACCATTGTGAATGCACTGGCGATCTCTTCGGGGATCGTATGCGACGGAGCCAAATCCTCCTGTGCCGCCAAGATAGCCATGGCCGTGGAAACAGGGATCTTCGGATATGAAATGTATATGGAAGGTCAGCAATTTTACGGCGGTGACGGCCTTGTCGTAAAAGGGGTAGAGAATTCCATTGCGAATTTCAGTCGTCTGGGCCGGATAGGCATGCAGGGAACCGACAAAGAGATCATACTCATGATGTCGGAACACTGATCTATATACAGCTGTTGAAACTGTCCGTTTATATTAAGGAACCCAAATGAAAATAGTGAAAAGTTTACCGTTCCGTCTGTTAATGGGTATCGCTGTCGGAGTGCTTCTGGGCCTTGTTTTTCCTGAGAGTGTGATGACAGTTGTCGTTACGATACGTTATATTCTCAGCCAGCTGATCACATTCTGTGTGCCCCTGATCATTATCGGCTTTATTGCTCCGTCAATTACAAAGCTTGGAAATAACGCCACCCGTTTGCTGTTGGTCGCGATCCTGACAGCTTATATGTCTTCTGTTTTGGCTGCATGTATGTCTGCGGTTGCCGGCTTTACCCTGATCCTCACGGGTTATGTGGAGAAGCATAAAAATATAGATGTTGTATGGCGATGAATTATGAAGCTTATCAAAAAATTTATTCCTTATTATAAACCCTATGCCGGCGTCTTTTTCCTGGATCTGCTGTGTGCAAGTATACTCTCGGCCATAGATCTTGCGTTTCCGCAGTTTTTGAGGATACTCCGCACCACCCTGTTTCTTGAATCATCGGAAAAGATACTGAAAAGCCTTGGTGTTATCGCATTGGCCCTTATTGTTATGTATGCGATACGTACACTGTGCAGGTGGTATGTTACCTATCAGGGTCATATGATGGGTGCACGCATGGAATCGGGCATGCGCCACGATCTGTTTGAGAAGTTTGAGGCATTTTCTTTTTCCTATTATGATACCCATAACACCGGTGAGATGATGTCTAAGCTCATATCGGATCTGTTTGATATATCGGAGCTTGCCCACCACGGCCCCGAGAATATCTTCATATCAGTGGTCAAGCTCATAGGATCCTTTATCCTGTTAATGAGGATAAATGTTCCCATGACTCTGTGCCTTGCCTTTGTCGCCCTGTGCATGAGTGTGTTTTCCGTTAAGCAGAATAAGCGTATGCGTGAGACTTTTTCGGATAACAGGCGTAAGATCGCGGGGATCAATTCATCCCTGCAGGACACCCTCGGAGGGATCAGGGTGGTAAAATCGTTTACAGGCGAAGAGGTGGAGCAGGAAAAATTCGATAAGAGCAATCTTGCTTTCCTTGATTCCAAACAGGCCAATTACAGACAGATGGCCTTCTTTCATTCGGGCAACAATTTCTTTGAGGGAATGATGTTTGTAACCGTACTGGTGGCAGGCGGGTTCTTCATTGCAAAGGGTGCGATAACGGGGGAAGATCTGGCAATATATGCCCTGTATATCAATATATTTATCAATCCGATAAACGTACTGGTCGAGTTTACGGAACAGCTGCAGAAGGGCCTTGCGGGGTTTGAGCGCTTTACGGAGGTTGTTGAAACGATGCCCGATATAGTGGATAAACCCGACGCGGAAATTCTTAAGGATGTAAAGGGCATCATCGATTATGAGGATGTAAGTTTTTCATATGAGGATGAGGAATCAGTCCTTACGAATATCAACCTTCATATAGACGCGGGCAGATCGGTGGCTATTGTCGGGCCTTCCGGCGGAGGAAAGACAACCCTGTGTTCCCTCCTTCCGAGATTCTATGATGTGACGGGGGGAAGCGTTAAGATCGACGGGAGGGATGTACGTGACGTGACTCAGCATTCCCTGCGTTCCTATATCGGTATTGTACAGCAGGATGTGTATCTCTTTAACGGCACCATAAAAGATAATATCGCATACGGCAAACGGGACGCCGAAATGGAAGAAATAATAAAAGCTGCCGAAAATGCGGACCTGCTTGAATTTATACAGGGACTGCCAAATGGTTTTGATACACAGGTGGGCGAACGCGGAACCAGGCTCTCCGGAGGTCAGAAGCAGCGTATCGCCATCGCAAGGGTGTTCTTAAAGAACCCGCCTGTACTTATACTTGATGAAGCAACGAGCGCTCTTGATAATGAGAGCGAACGCTTTATTCAGGACAGTCTTGACAGGCTGGCTCAGGGACGTACCACGATAACCATAGCCCACAGACTCTCAACCATCCTTGGCGCGGATGAGATAATAGTCCTTGATGAAGAGGGTATTAAGGAACGCGGCAGCCATAAGGAGCTTATAAAGCTCGGCGGCCTGTATGAAAAATACTACCGTATGCAGCTCAGTGCGATTTAGTAAATATTCACAGCCGGATCGCGCTTCTGATGAAAATCCATATTAA
>DNAD01000184.1 GCA_003484785.1 Lachnospiraceae bacterium | reverse complement strand
TTAACCACTAAAGCATTCACGGCCTTTCAAAACGTGAATGCTGCCATACAGATCTACTCAGCCTTCTCCTGGGCAGTAAGCTGCCAGAGAGGCTTTTTAAAGAAATCCACCTTAGGCTCCAGGAACTTGAGCTCATGCTTCGTTATATCCGAAACGTAGGCGCTTATGGGCTCAAGGATCTTATCCCACGAAAACAGGCTCTCTCCCAGATTCATATAATCCGCAAACATCTCGCATCCGTCCGGAGCCAGGGGATGCAGAAGGACAGCCATCACCTTGCAGGAATAGAAGGTATCGATAAGCAGCTGCTTCCAAAGCTCCTTATCGTTATTCTTATCTGCTTCCCTGCTCCTTGCCGCCCAGCCCTTATTTGTCTCTCTTATATATTCATCCAGGACATAGGAGATCCTGTGGAACTCCTGATTGTACATAAAGCGTTCGTACTCAAGCACCTTGGCCTCTGCAAACTCCTTTATCTCATCACCGGCTTCTCCCTCCGGAAACCTTCCGTCAAACTCCTTCTGAAGGGTATAGAAGCAGGAACGGATAAGACGGTTATACACGTTGGTAAGAAGGTTGCCCTCCTTCACCACCATGTCCGCTCCCGCTCTTTCCTCTTCGGGCATATATACCTGGGGCTTAAAGCCGGTGCTCTTGTTATTGAGGCCGAGGCTTATGAAGTGCATCCTGAGCTGGTCGGCGGAATAGTGCTTAAGCAGCTCATCAGCCATGGGAGGCTTGATATCGGAGCTGGAGCTTGCCTTGGTGTCCATGAACAGTATGTGCCTGTTGGCGATGACATTGGTCTGGTGAAGGTTCCCGAGGGCATTGAACATCCCGGTCTGGGCGATGGAATAAAAGTATATATTGTCCTCACCTATGAACTGGTATACCTGCGCCTCATCATCATCCCACCATCTCTTCCACTCATCGTCGTCAAGGCCCTTTCTCTTAAAGTAGGCTCTGGTAAAGGAGATGGGAGCCCACAGCGATTCCGGCCATACCCAGAAGGTCAGATCCTTAGTGTCCTCCTTATCGGGCACGGGCACGCCCCATTCAACATTGCCGGTAAGCCTGAAGGGCACCAGAGTCTTTCCCGCGGTATAGTGTACCCCTTCCTCCTCCAGTACCTTTCTTGCTATATCCCGATCGTCAAGGGATTTGAAGGTCACCATTAAGGACTTGCGTTTTTCCTCATCCGTAAGCTCATGCTCCGGAAGCCTCTTAAGGATAGCGTCCGTATCCTTTCCCTCAAGGAACTTCTTGGGGATGTGTATAAGGGGCCTGTTCAGGAAATCCTCGATGACGGTAAGGGCAAACTTACGCGTATTTGTATCCTTCTTAAGCTCATCAAAGTATTCCTTCAGAAAATCTATATCGTCCTCCAGCCTGTAATACCAGTTGGTAACGTTCTTAAAGGAGGGCTTCTTTCCGGAAAGAACGCTTATGGGATTTATGAGCTCACTTGGCATGAACTGGTGTCCGAGCGAGCATTCATCCGCGTAGGCCTTTTCTGACTGGCACCCCTCTATGGGGCATTTTCCCTCGACCTGCCTTCCGTTTAAAAAGACTCCCAGCTCATCATCATAAAACTGGGGTGTTGAAAGCTTTTCAAGATATCCCTTTTCATAAAGGGTCTCAAAGATCTCCTCCGAAACCTTATTATGCATTGTGGCAGAGTCGTCCAGGGCGGATGCCCCGAAAAAGTCAAGGCTTATCCTGTAGTCGTCAAGGGTTTTCTTCTGCTTTTCATGGTTTCCCCTGACATATTCCTTTATTGACTTGTCATAGCCCTTCTCCTTAAGCTGCCTGTAGCTTTCAAGAGCCGGCGAGCCGTAGCAGTCGGTGCCCGAAACAAAGACCACATTCTCCTTTCCTATCCTGTCTCTTAAAAACCTGGCGAACACATCGGCATGCACAAACATTCCTCCCACATGTCCGAAATGCAGTTCCTTATTGCCATAGGGCATTCCTCCCGTGATCACTGCCCTTTTCGGGAAAACCGGTCTCTCATCCGGTCTGATTCTTTTGTTGTACATAATTCCTCCTCATATATATTGTGTTACTGTTCAAAGCCAATTCGCGCTTTTGATGAAATTATCCGCTCCGAAAAACAGACCGGACCGGAACGATCCGGGGATCGGTCCCAAAGGGCCCTTTCAGTGTTTTCTTACGGAATATCCGAAGCTTCCCAGCTTTTTTCCAAGCCCGAAGTATTCTCCGTGGGAATAGACACAAAGCCCGGCCTTTTCAAGCTCCAGTCTTCCCTTCTGATCAAGATATCTCCCGTCCACGTCCACGCAGACCACCTCGGCGATAAACATGGAATGGGAACCAAGCTCCAGGATATTTTTCACCCTGCATTCGATATTTACCGGGCTCTGCGCTATCAGCGGACATTTCACCTTGTTTGCGTCTGATGCGGTAAGCCCTGTCTTTTCAAACTTGTCGGTATCCCTTCCCGAGCATACCCCGCAGAGATCCGCAGCACGCACAAGAGCTTCATTTGTTAAATTGATAACAAACTCTCCGCTCTCCTTTATTATCCCGTAGGAATACCTCTCAGGCCTTATGGAAACGGATACCATTGGCGGATCCGAGCAGACGGTTCCCGTCCAGGCGACTGTGATGATATTCGGCTTTTCTCCCTTTCTCTGACAGGATACCATCACCGCCGGCACCGGATAGAGCATGTTTCCGGGCTTCCAGACCTTCTTTGTATTCTCCGCGGAGACAGTTTTTGTTTTTTTTATTCCGTGTTTTGTTCGCATATCAGAATCCGAAATGTATCTGATGGCGCCGTGGGATACCGGTGCTCATAAGATGCATTATACCTTTTTTTTGGGGTTTCTACAAATGAATTACGTT
Source organism: Lachnospiraceae bacterium (assembly GCA_003484785.1). Lineage (GTDB taxonomy): Bacteria > Bacillota > Clostridia > Lachnospirales > Lachnospiraceae > UBA2868. The sequence continues at coordinate 3,825 of DNAD01000184.1, read as the reverse complement.
GTATTAAATGGCAGATATATTTGACATTTTCCATATGGTCCCGTTTTATGATATAATATCATATGAGGCGGGGAAAGACGATATCGTTTTCCAAAAGCTTCTGACGTAATTCTCCTGCGCCCGACAGGCGCGGGAGCGAGGCGCTCAGTTCAATGATAATCTTATAATTACAACAGATGGAGGTATCTATGGATAACAAGACCATGTATAAGCTGTCCTACGGTCTGTTTGTGCTGACCGCAAAGGACGAAAAGGATAACGGATGTATTACCAACACGGCGATTCAGGTTACCAGCGAGCCGAACCGCATCTCCCTTGCCGTGAACAAATCAAACTACACCCACGATATGATAATAAAGACCGGGATCTTTACCGTTTCCATCATCAGTGAGGATGCGGACTTTGAGCTCTTTAAGCACTTCGGCTTCCAATCCGGAAGGGATGTGGACAAATTTGAAGGCTTTGCGGACTGCAAGAGGCTTGAGAACGGAACTCTTGCCATAACAAAGGGCGTCAACGGCTATATCTGCGGTAAAGTAATAAACACCGTCGACCTCGGGACCCATACCCTCTTTATTGCCGACGTCACCGATATGGAAGTATTAAGCGATACCCCCTCGGCAACCTATACCTATTACCAGAGCAATATCAAGCCAAAGCCCCAGGCCGCCTCAGCAGAGGAAAAGGGCAAGACCGTATGGCGCTGCAAGATCTGCGGATATGAATACGAAGGCGAGGAGCTTCCCGCTGACTTCGTATGTCCCGTGTGCAAGCACCCCGCCTCTGATTTTGAAAAGGTAGTAAAATAAAGATTACTCTTTATCCGGAGAGCCGGAAACAGTAAGGAGCTGTTGCAAAGGTGTATAAGTTATTTTTCAACAGATCCTGACGCCGGCGTAAGCCTCAGGCTCTCTCCAGGTAGCCCTTAAGCGCCGTCGCAAGCTGATCCGGGCATGACGTACCTCTTCCGTTACAGTCAATGCCCTGAAGCTTTGCGATGGCGTCATTTATGTTCATTCCCTCTACCAGTCTTGCAACTCCCTGAGTATTTCCGCTGCAGCCTCCTGTAAACTGCACGCTTTTTATCTTATCCCCGTCCACCTCAAAATTGATAGCCCGTGAGCAGGTTCCTCTCGTTTTATAGGTTTCCATTTTCTACCTCCCGTTATATTTCCCGTCATAGTATTCCCCGACGATCAGGCGAAGGTCAACGTTTTCCTCCTCCTCGTTAAAGGAATCCTTTCCGTAATGCTTAAGATGCTCCTGCAATATGTTCTGAAGCTTTGCCCTTAACAGCACATCCCTTCCCTCGGTCAGCACTATGAACAGCTCCTTGCTGCTCATACCCAGAAGCTCCTCTTTCATGGAGGTCTCCTCCTTATCCTCCGCTGCTCCGAGATCGTTTACATATACCTGGGTCTCGCAGGGCTGAAGCTTCTTTTCCCTCTCCCCAAGTATCATGCGCCAGGTTCCATTAAGCTTAAAGCTTTTCTCCTGATCCGTAAAGTTGATGGCAAAGAGCCACCTTTTACCGTTCTTTTCCCTGACCGAAAGCTCAACTCCCTCAGGGCTCTTTCCGATGCCGCCTACCCCGCTTTCCGAAAGGATGTCCTCAAAGAGAGCATCGAGGAATTCCGGTGATCCCTCGGTTCCGATATACCAGACGCGGCCCATTCCGTACTGGTTGACCGTGACCACGGGGCTTCCCTCGTAGAAGCCGCAGGCAAAGCTGGCCAGGGGCTCCGCCCCCTTAAGCTCTATGATATCCGCCCATTTTGAGATCTCATAGACCTCCTCCTTATACTCCGCCTTCCCCTTCTTTTCATAGAGGCAGTCATATTCCGGGATCTCTATTCCGCAGATATCCCGAAGCTCTCCCGGAAGCTCATACTCCGTCATGCAGATATTATGCTCATCCTTGACGCCTGCCCTCATGTCGAGGACAAGGTTTCCGCCCCGGTTTACATAATTCCTGTAATTCTCTGCAATCTCCTTTGTCATAATATACTGAAGAGGAGCTATGACCAGGCGGTATTGGGACAGATCGTCGGTTTCTCTCACAAAATCCACCTGTATGTTCCGATCATACAATGGCTTATACAGTCCCATCAAATGCCCGATGTAGTCAAGGTCGGGATGATTGGGCTGTATATCCAGAGCGTAGTTTAGTTCAAAGGAATGTACCATGGCAGCCTCCGGTCGCGGCATGCTGCCCTTTATCTCCTTCATGACAGGAGAAAACCTCGTTATAAGAGACCTGATCTCCTCATACACTCTTCCGGGATTGCCGCTGTGACCCAGGATCCCGTGCCAGTACTGCTCCGTTCCCAGGGCGCAGGTCCTCCATCTGAAGAAAACAATGGCATCCGCTCCATGGGCCACTGCCTGAACTGCCCAGGCAGAGATCTCCCCCGGTGCCGGAGCCCTTCCCATAATGTTCCAGCCCGCAATACCGGCCTGCTGCTCCATCATCCAGTAATTCTTCTTTTTATAGCCCCTTACCGCGTCATAGCAGGCTGCCATCTCATGCTCGGGCTGGTGAGGCTGCTTCTGCCATATGCCTGCCGGGTAAATATCGTCTGAGACAAAATCAAGAAGCTTTCCCAGCTCGTAATAGTCCACCCGGTCTGCAAAGTTCATATAATTATGGGTTATGAACTGACCGGGACAGTTCCTTCTTATGATATCAGCCTGGAGCTTTGCAAAGTCAACGATAAGGTCGGAGGCAAATCTCTTCCAGTCAAGCAGTGCCGACGGGTTTTCTCCGGTGGCGGTAAGAAGCGGAGGAGTGATCTCTTCAAACTCATTGTAGTCCTGGCTCCAGAAGGCTGTCCCCCAGGCTTTGTTCAGCTCAGCTATATCCTTATATTTCTCCTTAAGCCACTGCCTGAAGCGTCCGGTACAGGAAGGGCACATGCAGGATTCATCAAAGTATGTCCCCAGCTCGTTATCGATCTGCCAGCCTATGACGGCGGGGTTGTATGCATAGTGCTTCGAATACTCCTCAACAAAGCGTCTTATATACTCCCGGTAGGTTTTATTGGACTGGCAGTCATGGTGCCTTCCCCCGAAATGCCTGACCCTTGAGAATTTATCAACAGGCTGGATCTCGGGATGCGCTTTTATCATCCAGGCCGGGGGAGCTGCGGTGGGGGTTCCCAGCACGGTCTTTATCCCGTGTTCCTCAAGAAGCTTTATTATACTGTCAAGCCATTCAAAATCATAGCTGCCCTCCGTCGGCTCCAGCTTATGCCAGGAAAACTCCGCAAGCCTTACCACCTGTATGCCCATCTCTTCCATGAGCCTTACATCTGTCTCCCACCTGTCCCGGCTCCAGTGCTCGGGATAGTAATCCACGCCAAAATGAATATCCATAAATTCCCTCTCTTTTTGGTTTTACAAACTGTCGCAGGCTTTCGTTAACGGCAAAGCCCGCAGCCACAACTATAAAAAGCACCTTTTAACGGCTTCTATTATCCTGTTCTGTTCATCCTCCGTCATCTTATTGTCCGACGGGAGACAAACACCCCTTTCAAAGATATCCGCACCTGCATCGGGCCGCTCACCCATATCCCGGTAGGCATTGCTTGCCCCCCTGCCGGACCCGGCAGCAGTCACAAAACCGTTCATCCTGTAGATGGGCTGGGCATGCATCGGCTTCCATACGGGGCGCCCCTCAGCGTTTAATAAGCTCAGGAGCTCAAGTATCTCGGTCGGACAGCTCTTTCCTTTTTCGCTTATGTAAAGAGCCTCTCTCTCCCCCCTGACGCTCTGGCACATGGCCTCTTTATCTATAAGGATACAGCTCAGCCAGAAATTGGGCTC
>DNAD01000041.1 GCA_003484785.1 Lachnospiraceae bacterium | reverse complement strand
CAATATTTGATATTATCGAGGATGTATCAAAAAAACAGATAGAGAAGACCGATACGGGAGATTCCCGCATCATGGGAGTGATGCTTGGGCAGGTGGTCAAGAATTATGACAAGGATATGCCGGGCCGGGTATCCGTGATCCTTTTGTCGCGTGAGGAGAGCAAGGATAATTCTGGCGGCGGCGGAGAAGGAGGACAGGCGGAGGATACCTCAAGGCTTCTCTGGCCCCGTGTCATACAGCACAGCTCGGGCGGGATATACGGCCATTATTTCATCCCGGAGCCGGGAGACCTGGTGCTTGTGACCTTCGAGCAGGGCAATATAGAACGCCCTTATATAGTGGGCTGTATCCCGAAGGTAAAGGATAAGATACTCACAGGCTCCATGCACGAGAAGAACCGGTACAAAAAGATCGTGACCAGAAACGGAAATGCCATCATTTTTGAGGACGCGGAGACTGAAAACGGTCAGGGCGAGCCCGGTGACAAGGATAAGATCACGATCCAGACCGCCCTTGACAAACATCATCTTATCCTGGATAACGAGAAAAAGATGATCGAGCTTTCCGACAAGGATAAGAAGAACTTTGTCCGCATGTCCACTGACGAGGGCAAGGGGCATATCGAGATCACCGCGGCAAAAAAGCTTACGATAAAGGTGGGTGATACTATCTCCTTTATCCTTAACGGTGAAACCGGAACGGTCAGTCTGAAGGCCAAGAAGGTCAACATCGAAACGGATGACTCGATAAAATTTAAGAGCGCGGGAAGGCTTGAACAGAGCGGCGCAAATGTTTCGATGGAGGGTAACTCCATGCTGAAGCTTTCAAGCGGAGGTCCCGTTCAGGTTTCCGGAACACCGATCAAGCTTGGATAGGAGTTTTTTATGGCAGAGGATAAACGATTTCTGGGAACCGGATGCAGGTTCCCCCTTCAGATAGATCCCGCGACGGGAAGGTTTATGACCTCCTCGGCAAATCAGTCCGTGAAGGAGTCACTGTATCTGATCCTGATGACGCAAAAAACGGAAAGGATCACAAGACCCGGTTTCGGGAGCAATATCTTAAGCTATACCTTTATGGACACGGGGGCAACGATGCTGTCGATCATGAGGCGTGACATCGCCCAGACTATCATTTCCCAGGAGCCAAGGGTCTCGGATGTTCAGATCGAAACGGATGTCAGGGAACGTCAGGGAATGATCCTTATAAATATCGACTACTATGTTGCCGAGACCAATACCAGAGACAATATGGTCTTCCCGTTCTACCTTGACCAGGCAGAAGAGCCTGAGGCGGGGGAAAACGAAGAGCTTGATGCTTACCTTGACAGTGAGGAAGCAGAGCCCTACATGGAAGACAGAGGATAAGAGGTTATTGTGAAGCTCTACGCTTTAACGACTGAAAAAATCGAAAAAAGAATAGAAGAACTGGCAAAGCACTATACACCGGAGTGGCATTTTGACCGGGAGAACCCCGACATCGGTACTACCATTGCAAAGCTCTTTGCGGTGCAGATGAAGGAAAATGCCGATATGGCGGATAATATGCTGGAGAGGTATCACACGGAATTCGTCAATATGACCGATATTTCGCAGAAGCCCGCAAAGGCGGCGGGAAGCCTCGTCAGCTTTTCCCTGGTGGAGGATACGATCCCGGGGGTTTTTGTGCGCAAGGGAACAAGGGTGATAGCGGATCCCGACATGGGAGAAACGAATGCCGTTTATTTTGAGACGGACAGGGAGATCTATGTCACGGGGGCAGAGATCATAGATGCCTTTATGACCGACAGGGAGGACGGAACACTGGTACCGCTTCTGGGAGAGTTTTCCACCGATCCTCTTATAGACGGCACCGCGGTTTTCGACGGAGATGATGAGGACGATGAGGCATTTGCTGAATTTGCCGCTTCCGAAGAGGAAGAGCCCTCAGAACCCGAAAGGATAAGGACAAGACAGATAAAGCCCTTCGTGCTTTTTTCCGAGAGCGCAAGTATATCAAAGAGCGCTCTGGTCCTGTATCATGATTATATGTTTGATATAGAGAATGAACCGATCTATATCCGTATATCGGGAAATACCGATTTTAATCAGAAGATCCTTTCGGGAGAGTATCATTTCTGTTATTATTCAAAGCAGGGGCTTTCCGATTTTGACAGCATAGAGCTGTTGGAGGACAACGAAACCTTTATTCTTAAAAAAAGTCTGAAAAACCGCAGATTCCAAAGCGGAGGCAGGGAATATTCCGCAGTGGTCCTTAAGAAGCTTTCCAGTCAGCGAAGGGAGATAGAGGTAAAGGAGATCACTATATCCTCATCGGGAACAAAAAGACCGGCCGATTATGTGGATGACGGAATGACAGAGATGGATACGGAGAGCTTTGCTCCGTTTTCCGATATCCTCGCTGTCTATAACGAATGTTATATAGGCCATGATCTTTATTTTTCCAAGGCAGGCGCGAAGATCACCATATGCTTTCAGGTCACCTATCCTGAGAGGTATCTTTATCTTACGAAGCAGCAGGAGGAGGAATCCTTAAAGATCATAAAGAGAAAGCCGAAGGTGCTTCCGTCGGATATCGCCTCCGAGGCATATGCGGACGAGATCAGTCTGGAGTATTTTAACGGCTCGGGCTTTAAAAAGCTGAGGTTTTCTTCGGATATGACGAGGATCTTTTCTGACGGAAAAGCTACAAAGCTGAGTTTTTCCTTCGTATGTCCCTCTGACTGGGAGCCTACCCAGAGCGGAGCCTTTCTGGGAAGGGCGATCCGTATGAGGCTGCTGAGGTCGGACAACTGTTTTTTAAGGCCCTGTGTACACCACTATCCTCTTATAAAGGGCCTCAGGGTAGACTTTACCTACGAGAGCCTTAAGGTGATGCCCAAAAAGCTGCAGATCCTTGCCGGCACGAAACGCAGGGATATAACGGCAGATATGAGGGGAGAGGAAAGCTTTACGGTAATAAGCAACGGGGAGTATTCCGATGACGCACTGTATCTCGGCTTTGACAGAAAGCTTGAAAACGGACCGGTAAGTCTTTATTTCGAGCTGGAGGATGTGGTTCATCAGACCGGCCTGTCCTGTATCTGGGAGTATTCAACGGGCGATGGATTCAGGAGAATGAAGGTTCTGGATCAGACGGCTTCATTCCAGAAATCGGGAGCCATCATGTTCATTCCGCCCCCGGACATGGTGCAGTCGATCCTCGAACATAAAAAAAGATACTGGCTCAGGATCAGGCGCGCCTATGTCCAGGATGAGAATGAAAGCAGTCTTTTACTTCCGAGGATCAGACGTATCCTCTTAAATGTTGTAGGTGTGACGAATGTCATAACATCCCCGGAGGAGAACTACTATCTGAGTGAGATAAGGCCTTTTCAGAGAGTATATCTTTCATCCGGCAATATACTGGAAGCAGAGGTCTGGGTGAATGAGACGGGAATGCTGTCCAATGAGGAGGTGGAGAGGCTGCTTCTTGAGAACCCCGATATCATCAGGGCGGAGCGGGATATCCTTGGAGGCTTTTCCGAGGTGTTTATCAGGTGGGAGGAAACGGAAAGCTTCCTGCACGCAAAGGAACGCAGGGTCTATGAGCTTGACAGGATGACCGGGGAGATAGTATTTTCCGACGGGATACGCGCGGACATGCCTGCGGTCACGGATAATGTCTCCTTTAAGGTACGGCTCAAAACCACCAACGGAAGTGAAGGAAATATTGGGGAAAACAGGATCAGTGAGATGGCGGATACCTTCCTGTATCTGGACAGGGTCACCAACCCGGTCCGCGCTTACGGCGGGAAGGATATGGAGACGGTGGAGGAAGCGCTGAAACGGGGCGCCAATATCATCAGCGGCAGAAGGAGACTGGTCACTGCCCATGATTTTATCTGGGATATCCTCAATTATTCGGACAGCATTGCAAAGGCAGTGTGTATCCCGGGAGAATTTATCGACGGAGTTAAGGATGTTTCCGTCCTTTCCATCGTTCTTTTGATGCGGGATCATATGGGGGGATCCTTCTCCTTCCAGAGAGTCGCGCCGGGGCTTAAGGAAGAGCTCCTCAAAAAATCGCTGGCAACGATCTCGCCCGAGCGTCTGCAGATCGTAGAACCGGTCTTTGTTACGGTGACAGTGAACGTATGGGCGGAGATCCTTGAAATAGATGAGAATTTTGAAGTACAGAATCTGATCAGGTCGACCCTGGTATCCTATCTGGATCCGGTAAACGGAAACGGAGGAGAGGGCTTTGAGATCGGAAGCATTCCCAGAAGCTCGCAGATCGTCATGAGGCTTTCGGCTCTTAAAAATCATGCGCTGATGAGAAAGCTCCAGATCACGGCGCATTATGCGGACAGGGACGGTGAGCATGAAACCGATCTGGACAGGCTTACGGTAACGCCGTTTATGACGGTCCGGTCCGGGGATCATCAGGTTCATATTGTAGTGAAGGAGTAACAGACAGCTTTGTTAAGGTCGAAGAACATAACAGGAAGGATCTATGAGGAGAGAATTGCGGATGCGATCACCGCATTGCCGCTGATCTCAGGCGAGTGGACGAACTATAATCCATCGGACCCCGGGATCACCGTGCTGGAAAACCTTGTGGCCTTCGAAACACTTCAGGGCTCTTATATAGAGGAAATAGGAAACGCTGCCAAGCTCAAACTTCTGAAGCTGGCGGGGTTTGTGCCTAAAAAGGGAAAGTGCGCAAGGCTTCTTTTGTCAGCCGCTAACCTTTCCGGGCCCATGAGGCTGGATCCCGGCCGGAGGTTTGCTCTGGGGGATCTCGTCTTTGAGACCAGGCGGGCGGAAACTGTGGGACTGTACGCGCTCACGGGCATTTTCTCCGAGTACGGGGAGAAAAAGCATGACTACAGCTTCCTCTGTGACCGGGAGAGCACGATCCCCGTAAAGGTTTTCGGAGATCATCCCGGAGAGGGAGACTGTATCTATTTCTTTTCAAACGGACTGCCGGATCCGGGTGAGGATACCTGCTTCTATATATCCGTAGACTCACGTTTCGGGCGAAATGCGGTGGCGGACAGATCGGAAAATCTCTTCGCTGCCCTGAAATGGGAATATTATACAGAGGACGGCTTTGAGGAGATCCGGGTTAAGGACTATACCGGCGCCTTCCTTTTCAGCGGGGAGCTGAAGCTTCGGATGCCTGAAAAGCCCGCTGCGGTTTTTAATGGGGATTTCCCGGTGAAGGGATATTGTATAAGGGCGCGTCTTATATATGCCCACTATGATATCTGCCCCAGGTTTACATCGGTGGACGGCTTCCTTTTTGAAGCCTGGCAGAAGGATTCCCGGGCGATCTGTCTTACTTTTCAGAATACAGACAGGATACAGGTGAAGAACCCTCTTCCCGGAGCCGAACATATCCTTTGCTTTGCCAGGGAGAAGAAGGGAGGCTCCTATCGCAGATACGAGCTTTGCGTTACCAGAAACCCGAAGGGGAGGTTTTGCCTGTATACACGGGGGGAGGAGGGGGACTTTACACTGGAGTTTGATAAGGATTCCTTCGGTTATGCCCCGGCAAGAGTCAAGGATGCCGTAAAGGTTGTGATATACAGTGAAGAGATCATGCGGCAATACCGGGTAGGAAGCGTTCTGGGCTACGATGACCAGGAGCTGTCCCTGCCGCTTGGCAATATTGTGCCCGATACCTTCTGTCTTATCGCCAAGAGAGAGGACCAGGAAGGCGGACCGCTGTTTGATTTTGTCAGGCCCGCCAGGAAGGGTGACGGCGCCCTCACCTACTATCTTATGGAAAACGACGGAAAGATAGTGATAGAGGATGCAGGCGATTATATAGGCGCGGAGCTGTTCATGGGAGGGATCGCGGTTTCCGACGGCCCGAGAGGGAACATCCGGGCAGGCGGACGGCTGAAGAGCCCGGGGCTTGCCGGAGCTTACTTCTATAACCCCGGACCCGGAACGGGCGGAGCCTTTCGTGAAGGTCTCAGTGAGGTTGAGGCGCGCTTCAGGGAGGATCTCTACACGCCCTACACCTGCGTGACAGCCAGGGATTACGAGCGCATTGTGGCAGAAACCCCGGGGCTTTGCATACAGAAGGTTCATGCCGTTTTGGATGAGCTGGAGAATTCCGTCCACATAACGGTCATGCCGCGGACGGGAGAGGACTATCCGGGGCTTTCCGACGAATATATGAGAGCCATAGACCGGAGGCTGTCGCAGAGGCGGCTGATCACCACCAGATACAAGATCATACCGCCCGTATACGAAGCGGTCTCCGTTCACGCCATAATCTACGTAAAACGGAGGTTTCTTGATTGCAGGGAGCAGATCGAGGATGCTTTCCGCTCCATGCTTGATTATCTGAAGAATGACAGGGTATTCGGTGAGGTCCTCAAGTATGAAGAGGTATTCGCGCTCATAGAGAGTCTTGAGTGCGTTGACTATATTTACGAGCTGTATATGCGGCCCGAAGGACACAGATATACCCGTGTTAAGGGGTCGGACATCTGTCCCGTAGAAAACTGTCTGCTATATCCCGGGAATATTGATCTTGAGATCTTATCCACCGCCTGAAAAAAAGGAAAACGTCATGCCCAGATACAGTATCAGAAAAAACAGATTAAAGAGCGGATCGGTAACAGGCTTTATCCAGAATGAGGATGGAGTCCTTTGTGTCGACCCCTCTTCCATGTATCATATCATCCTGCTTAAGGGGATCGACAGTACGCAAAAGGCCGCAGAATGGGGAAGGATCTCCTTTAAGGCAGAAGGGAGCGAGGATGCCATCTACAGCCTGTACGTGCTTGCCATCGACAATCCCGAAAAAGCCGGCTATACGGACCGGTATCTGACCAATGAGGAGATACCGGCGCCTGAGAGGCTCTCGTTTCTGAAGAAGCAGGGCGCCAGAAGATTCTTAAAAACTCAGGATTGTCTGGTGTATGATCTCGAAGGGAGGTATCTTTATATTGCCCTTGAGGCCACCACGGAGGAGGAGCTTCTGATATCCCAAATGGTGGTGGACAGTACCGGCGATAATTTTATGAACACCTTTCCCCAGGTTTATCAGGAAAGGGGAAGCTTTTTTCACAGGTATATATCGATCTATTCAAGCATTTACAATGATTTTCAGCGTGAGATCGATTCATTGTACGAGATCCTTGATCTGGATACCTGTCCGGAGGAGCTTTTGATAATCTACGGAAGCTGGCTTGGCATTAATCTGAGAGCGGGGCTTTTCCCGATCGAGATAACCAGGAAGCTTGTGAAGGAGGCCTACAGCCTTAACAGGATGAAGGGAACAAGAGAGGCGGTCGAACGGGTGCTTACTATCATTCTGGGAGAGAAGCCGGTGATCGTTGAGCACAATCAGGTAAGAGATGCCAAAAATGAAGGTGGGAGCCGGGCTCCCATCCAGTTTAAGATACGCAGCATGTTTGATGTAACGATCCTGATAAAGAGAAACCTGACAGAGGAGCTGCGTCATCAGATCTATTTTATGCTGGAGCAGTTCAGGCCTGTCAGGGCACGCTTTTCCATTGCACAGATGGATGATAAGCCCACGGCGGATTCCAACAGCTATCTGGATGTGAACACAGTTCTTCCGGGGAGCAGGAAAACAGGAAGGCTTAATGAGAATGCTTCTCTGGATGGAGCAGTGACCTTGCAATGATAATCTTTCAGGATGTATACAAACAATATCCCCAGGATGAGGGCGATCCGGTTCAGGTCTTTTCCGGGTTCAGCGAACAGATCGAGGACGGGGAATTCGTCCTTATAACCGGCGAGAGCGGAAGCGGAAAAAGCACGCTGCTAAAGCTCCTTTTAAAGGAAACGGAGGCTGACCGGGGAACAATAGTTGTGGACGGAAAACGGCTGTCTGACATAGATCCCGGACAGATCCCCTATTACCGGAGAGGTATCGGAGTGATCTTTCAGGATTTCAGGCTCTTTGAGGAGTATACGGTGTACGGAAACCTTGAGCTTGTGCTTTCCCTGACCGGAGGGGGCGGGAGGAAGGATTCGATGCGGATCACCCATATCTTAAAGCTTCTTGGGATCGACAGGCTTCACCGCAGATATCCCTCCGAGCTTTCCGGAGGGGAAAAACAGAAGGTCTGCATGGCAAGAGCCCTGATCAATACACCGAAGCTCTTACTGGCGGATGAGCCCACAGGAAACCTTGATCCCGAAAGCTCGGCCGAGATCATAAAGCTTTTGGAGGTCGCTCACAGACAGGGGATCACGGTGGTCATGGCCACCCATGATCTGGAGACCTGTAAACGGGTTCAGGCAGCGGACCGTAATATAAATCTGGATGAAATAAAGAGGTAGATGGGTAATGACTCAGGTTCAGAAAATCTTGATCACTGGAGCGTGTATTTTTTACGCGGCAACGATATACAGCTTTTTTCAGCAGGAAACCCCGATAATCGTGCTTTTTTTCCTGTTGCACAGTCTGTGTCTGGTTCTTTTTTCCTACCGGACATATATGGAGGTATGGGACGACAGGGAGATGATAGAGACCTACCATCAGGATATCGGAATGGAGATCGCGGAAAAGAATAAGGAAGTGCAGGAGCTGAAGGAGTCCATGGAGCGCAAGGATCGCGACAGGAATGAAATGGCCAACAGGATCGAGGCGCTGCAGCTGCAGGAAAACAGCTATCGGGAACAGATCGCAAGCCTTGAAACGGAGGTTCAGACACTGGCAAAGGAATCCTCGGAGAAGTTAGAGGTAATGGCCAAGACCGGTGCCCATGAGCTTCTGCCTCCCCTTGCGGCGGAGCATGACGAGAAGGAGCCTGTCAATATCATCAAGCTCTGTGAAAAGGCAAAGGAGGAGCTGCATGTTGATGCAATGGAGGCAAACCTTCATATCACGATCTCCTCAGCCAACAGTATTCTTCTCGTACATGCGGATCCGAACCGGCTTAAGTGCATATTCCGAAATATCATAGATAACTCGATCAAATATATGAAGCGCACGGGTTCTCTTGTTATCACGTTTTCCTCTGTGGGGGACGGGGTCTTTATCGCCCTTAAGGATACCGGGGCGGGTCTCTCCGAGGAAGAGACCAGACATATATTTGAGATGAATTATCAGGGCTCGAACCGCGTAAGCGGCAACGGCCTGGGCCTGGCCCAGGTCCGCTGCATAGTGGAGTATTACGGCGGCTCTGTCTATGCTAAAAGTACCAAAGGAAAGGGAATGGGAATCTATATCCAGCTTCCCGCATAAGGCTCATGAGAAGAACGACCGCAAAACGAATATTATTGTCTGTAATAGTCTATGATATCCTTATCGCCCTGCTGGCTTACGGAGTATTCGGAAAGTCGGGGACTGTTTACGGAAAGAACAGGGCCGCCGAGGAAGAAGCCAAAGAGGAAGAGAAAAAGCAGGAGGAGGAAGAGAAAGAGGCTGCTTTGGAAGAGGATCAGGCAGACGGCAGTGAAACGTCAAAGATCGTTGTGGAAGACGATACGGATGATATGACGGAAACCGGGGTGGATTCCATGCTGGCCGCCTCGGAACCGACGACTATCTACAAGGACTGGACCGATCTCTATGACGCCATGGGTAAGCTTGATACTCAGGAAAGCTCTGATGAGGGAATGAGCATCATGGACTTTTTACCGGAAGAGCCTGAGGAGCCGGAGCCTGCGCCCGAACCGCTTTATACCTTTGTCACCAATAACGTGGAAACCCATCTTAATATGCGTGACGGACCGGATCTTACCGATACCATCATACATAAGCTGAAGCCGGGATCAAAGGGAGTGGTGCTTGAGCTTGGGGACGGCTGGTCACATGTTACGTCGGACGGCTATACGGGTTATTGCAGCAACGATTACCTGACCATGAAGGAAGTCACCCAGGAGGAGTATGACAGCTTAAAGAGCGAGGCTGAGGCCGGCCGGGAGGAAGCGGCATCCGGGAATGCAGCCCAGAGCGCCCCGGCAGCAGCACAGGATGGGAATGCCCTGCAGCCTCCCTTAAGCACTCCGGATGGAGGACAGGCTTTGCAGGTGCCCATGGCAGCGCCTGATGCGATGCTGCTTCCGGCCGGCGCAGCGGATGGTACACAGGCCCCTGCGGGGACGGATGGCGCGTCACACACATCGGACGGCGCGGATGATGATGCAGATACCACTTTGGATACGGAGGAGATAACGGATGGCACTGGACAGGCTGCGTCAGCCCCCTGATAATCGGGATCCCTATTACCAGGAGGAGCCTGACTGGATGGAATATCTTGAACGAAAAAATCCACAAGCCCTGAACCGGGAAGAGGGTGTTTTTGATGAAAAGGATGAGACTTCGATCAATACGGCGGCCTCCGTTTTTGAAAAGGGAGTAGTGTTTTCCGTGGGGGAAAGGGAAACGTGATATGGGAAAGTATGATGAGGCGTTAAGGAGCAAGCCTTTTCAGGACTATAACGAATACATGGAGTATGTATTTGACAGCGTCAATATGGGGCTGGATAAGTACATCACGGGGATGAAGACGCTTTATGCCGCGGAGAACGGCGGCTATAAGAATGTCCTGTATCCGGACATCGAGGTAGCCAGCGATATGTGTAAAAACCGTATCGACAAGTTCTACCAGGGCTCAACCGGCAATGAAGGCGGGGATGAGGATGAGGATGATCCCGGTGCCGTGTCGGAGGACGAGGATGAGGACGCGGACGCGGATGATGACCTTGAGGAAGAGGATGATGAGCTCTTAAGCCTTCTCGGCAGCTTCGGCACCAGCGATAAGTCGGACGATGATGAAGAAGAGGATGACTACGACCGGGGTTCATCGACGGCCGCTTTAAGGGGCAATGACGAAAAGCTGAGCATACGGGATCGTATCAACTTCATAGAAGAAAGGGCGAAGCTTACCGAGGAAGAAGGGATCGAGCTTCCGTTTTACCGTCTGTGCAAAAAGATGAAGTTCGAACCCTTTACCATATTCTGTTTTGCGGCGGGGATACTGTCGTCCACCCAGACCGATTATGCGGCAGTCTATCAGGTCATCAATGAGAACGGCAATTTACCCGCTCCTACCATCGAATCCGCCGCCAAGGCCTTCTACGGGTCGGAATTTTCCATCACCGGAGCCTACGGTGATATGTCTACCTGTCTTGAGCAGCTACTTCCGCTGCTTTCCTTAAGCGTGACCAGCAGTATGCCTTTTTCTACGGTGGTCTCTCCCGATAAGCGTATCATAGACTGTCTTTTCGGGCG
>DNAD01000158.1 GCA_003484785.1 Lachnospiraceae bacterium | reverse complement strand
GAAAACAGGCGTTTCCCCAAACGCCTGTCTTAGTATACCAATATTTAGTTTAAAAAACAAGCCTTTATACAAGAAGTGGTATTAAACGGTTACCATTCACGGGTAACAGTTAAACATAGCTGTTGCCGGAATTGTCCACAAAGGAAACGGATTGGATAAACTCTTCCTTCATAAGCTCATGTACGAGCCTTTCCTTTTCTCCGATCCTTACCTCGATGGTCATGTCCATACCGTTTTTGTCCATATTCTGGGCTCTTACATTAGAATAGGAGCAATTGTTCCTGATGATATCCATGATGATGTTCTCGGCTTCAAAGTTACCGGACCGGATGGTCAGCATTGTGATATTTTTCTCCTGTTTGATGCTTAGCAGCAGAAGGATGATCACGGTAAGCACTAAAGAGGCAATGATGGCGATCAGCGCAAAGCCCGCGCCGCAGATGATGCCGACGCTTATGGCCCAGAATAGGAACACCAGATCCAGAGGATCCTTTACCGCCGTTCTGAACCTTACGATGGAAAGAGCGCCCACCATGCCCAGTGATACGACGATATTAGACTGGATCGTGATTATGATCGCCGCCGTGATAATGGCTATCGTCACAAGGGAAACATTGAAATTGCGGTTATAAAACACCGCCGCGTTGATACGTCTGTATAAAATGAAGATATAGGCCCCGATCAGTGCCGTTATACAAATACATATTAGAATGGCGGATATCGACAGCGGCTTGGACGCATATCCTTCAAAAAGTGCTCTTCTGATAAGTTCGTTTAATCCCATTTTCATCACCTCATTAAAATGTCATTGATCTGCAGTAATAATATTTTGAAAACCTGCTTTTGTCCAGAGAGTTAATAGTAAGATATTCCGTAATATGACCCGGAAGATATCTGCCCCACTTAAGCTCCATTACGGAAAAACCGCCGCCTAATGACATCATGGCTTTTTTTCCCGGATCCAGGAAGCTTTTTACATCGGTTGAAAAGGTTATCCTCGTATCTATGGTAAAGCGTATGTCTGAGCCGGGGTAGATAAAGGGCTGCCGCTCATACGCGATAATGATGACCGGGACCAGCCCGTTAACTGCCATCTGCGAAAGGAGGCTTCTTTTTTTCTCATCCTCCGTATTCTCGATAACCACCGGCCTTCCCTGCATGAGGGCTTCGCACTCCTGCCTGCTCAACACAGCCTGCTCCTTCAGGGTGAAGCCGTTTCGCTTTATCTTTTTTTCAAGCCTTATCATCTCCGTATCATCGTTATACAGCCTTATCCTGAACTTTGCCCGGGGATCGTTTCCGTTTGCGGCATCGTAATAACATCCGTTATTAATATCGTCAAAGTAAAGGCTCTTTATGCTGTACTGCCCGTCCGGACGTGCATGGGGATCCGGTCTGAACAAAGCCCCGGCTCGTGCCTTCAAGAGAACGGTCTTCAGGTCATCGAGTACATATTTGTATTCGTGTCGGTATCTCTTTTCACTCATAGGCAGCCATCCTCAATATACTGCTCTCCTTCCGTGACTATATCCGATACTACGGCGTTGATGGAGAGAGTGCAGCCGCTGACATAGAGATCACGGCCGGAATAAATACCCGTATTCCCGGCTATTATCGTATTATCACCGCCTGAGATATAGATGCTTCCCTTGTCGACCTTATTATGGATCCCGCTCTTCAGCCCCGTTTTTTCCGCTTCTGTCGACATAAAGGAAGCTGACAGGAGCATGCCGTCGTCAGCGTTGAGGGCGGTTCTCTTTGCTTTCAGTCGGATATCCGTATCAAGCACCTTGAAAAAGCCCTGTGTATGTATCGCATCCTTTGAAAAGCCCGAAATATTCAAAATCCCCT
The DNA here is from genome assembly GCA_003484785.1 of Lachnospiraceae bacterium. Lineage (GTDB taxonomy): Bacteria > Bacillota > Clostridia > Lachnospirales > Lachnospiraceae > UBA2868. Next base: position 9,528 of record DNAD01000158.1, on the reverse strand, counting down.
TTCCGTTGATCGTCACGTCAGCATAGGAAAAGACCGCGGCGTAGATGTTTCTCTCCGAATAGTAGGCGCAGTCCGCAAGATTGTTTTCCGTCCCCTCCTTAGCCGTGATGATCACCTTGGCCGCGGAGCGGGCAAGTATCGCGGGCCCGTCATTGGTACGAATATTCGCGCCGTCAAGGATCAGATGGACTATCTCGTCATGAGCATCGATCACCACGGTCCTGCCGTAATCTCCCGAAATGATATATGCTCCTCCGGTCAGCGGACCCTTATCCAGAAGCTCCTCCGATATGGGGATTGCCCCCTCCTTGGAAACGATCATATCATTATCGGTTACCGGGCTGTAGACACTGATGACCCCGGCGTCCGCAGGGCTCTTCGCAGAAACCTCCTCTTTCCCTGCCCTTCCGGCGAAATACGAACCCAAAACGGCCGCAGCCAGCAGGATGATAAAAAACAGGGATATGCTCTTTATCCTGTCCGTCAATTCCTTTTTTTCTTCCGTATCTGCTCCCATAAAGCCTTTCCTGTTCACTCCGCTTTGAATTCTTCCTCAACAAATTCATTCATATATTTCGCCCGGTGCTTAAAGAATCTACGCAGCTGTCCGGTATCTCCGCCATATTTGGCAAGTACCCTGTCCACATTTTCCATGGAGTAATCCGTCTCGATAAAATCCTTCATGGTATCCGAAAAGCTCTGTCTGAAGGATTCATTCTGCATGAGAGCCCTGAACAGTGTCTGTTCCTCGATATTTATGGAATCCTCTGTTATTCTTGCGGTAAACGGATCGATCTCATAAACCTCGTCCACCTCGAAATAGTCCGTGGAATCAAACAGGGTATCCAACAGATCCATATCATACAGAGCCCACCGCCATCTCCCGTCATTCTCGCCGTCACCCACGCTTTTTCTGGCCCGGTACAGCTGCCGGTTTATGATCTCGTCCTGGTCAAGGTTACAGCCGTAGGCCGTGGCACAGAGATAATCAATGTAGCTCTGGACATCAATGATATTACAGAACTCCTCATAGAAATCCTGGTTGGAAAGGTCATGCTCCCCGATGTATTGGTATATCTGCTGATATAAGAGCTCATCTCCTTCCATCCCTGTATCGATAAGCCCTTCCTTTACAATGATTATATTGTTTTCCGCTATTCCCTTATGCTCATAGAAATACGCCGGGCTGTATTTTTCGCAGGCGAAGGTGTCAAACCAGAATTCACCGTTTAAGAATACCACGACCCGTGTATGCACCTGGGAGGCGACATCCCGCCCTTCAGACAGCTCCTGAAGTACAGCATCCGAAAGCCCGTCCCTTAAGGCGATGGAATGTACAGGCCTTCCGTTATCAAAAATATCCATGGAAAAGCTGTCCGACCCACTGTAGGTTTTTCTGGAATAGACAGAAAAATGCTTCTTCGCAAGATCCCTCATGGAACCGCCGAACACCCTCAGCCCGACATCCTGTCCTCCCACACAGCTTCCGTTATTAAAATACTGAAGATTTCCTTCGATCTCAAAGGCTCTTCCTGCCTGCCTGAAATTCGGCACCGGAGCCTCTCCGGCCTGTCCGCCCAGGTACCACGCATCATACAGAGGGCCCGTGGTACAGATCCCGTTCAACCCGAACAGACCTTCATAATCCGCCGTAAGCGAGATTATCTTCCTGTCATCATACTCATAGTTTCCTATAAAATACGTACCGTTAACGGTCCTGCTCCTGTTCCCCCGGCCGTCAAAGACTGCAGCTCTTATGACAAAGGCTCTGTCGACATCCTCGTGCTCCGGCTCATAGTCCGCATAATCATAAATGACTCTTTTTGCATCCAGGCAGGGTGTCTCCTCCCCCTTCCTGTCATATACCTCTACAGGGCCCTCATACCTTATTGAATCTGCAGACGGAGCGCTTCCGTCCAGGGTATAGGCTATATATTCATCCTCCGAGGCCTTCTCCGGCATGGTGATCGTAAGCAAAAAGCCCTCTTCGTAAAAACCGTTCTCATGGGACAATACCGGCTCTCCCAGGATCACATCGCTGTCCGGATCATAGGACAGGCTGTCGTAAACGTTCCCGTTTTTATCGGTAACAAAAACCGTTTCGCCCTTGCTGAGCTTAAAGGGGGAGGTATCATCAAGATATAGCACCAGCTCCCCGCCGGATGGTATGATATTCCCCTCAAGCGAAAGTGTATCTGAAGTCTGCAGATCATCCGACAGATACAGTTCTTCAAGATCTATATCATTTTTCCCCGTGTTTTTCAGTCTTATAAAATCAGCTATGGTATAAATGCCGCCCTCAGCTTCTTTAAGGCTTCCATCCCCGTGAAGCTCGGAAAGCTTCACCTGTTCCTTTGAGCAGTCCGCATTCCGGTAGCCCGCAAACAGGTACAGGATAGAAACAGCTGCTGTAATGATGATTATATTTTCCTGAAGCCTGCTTATGCCCGGCTGGCCGTCATGTATAAGCCTTCTCAGATAAAAGCCGAAGGATATGCAGAGGACCGCGCCGACAAAAACAGCCGTTACCAGATATTCGATGTCCTGATAAAAGGCTCTCCCGCTTCTCAGTATCAGAAAAAATTCCCGAAAAGCATTCTCCGTCCCTCTAAACCCGTATAAAACAACCGCGGCCCAGAAGGCTGCATAAACAGCTGAGGCAGACAGGATGCAAAGCCCGATCCGGCTGCCCGAAAGTCTTTTTCCGGGAGTGGCCAGAACAACCGAAAGCCCGGCTGAAAGCTGCAGCATTGTAATTATAATGAATAGGATTAAAAAGATCATTATATCATTCACCGCCACTGTAAACCGGTCTGATCATACAATCCCTGTCGGGAAGTAAGGTGACCGACTCTCCCTGTCCCGCAACAATGGTTCCGTTGCTGACCTCCCAATGATCGAAGGACTCTCCCTTTAAGGGCCGGGCAGTTACAGATACGGGAACCTGCGGAAAATAACGGCCCTTAAATTCCCCGGTCATAAGGATATTGCTGTTATCCACGGTGAAGGCTCCCTTTGACTCATCCTCCTGTAATACCGTCACATTCACCGGTTCAGATAATTTAAACTGCTTCCTGATCTGTTCAGGAAATATATCGTATCTGTCAAGGAACCATGCTTCCACCTTATCAATGCACCGGTTAACATGATCAAAGGGATCGGCTACGGGCTCCGGCCCGAAACGCACCGTCGAATAGGGCACGAGCAATCCGTATGTTTCCCTGAATAAGGGTATCGTGTCCCTTACCCTGGTTCTTTCAAAATCGATATTTCGCATATCGCAAAGCTCTGAAATGAAGAGGTTTCGGAATTCTTCATTATAAAGCAGGGAGGCAAGCATCCTGTTGCCCACCGAGCCCGAGCCGTCATCGTCGCACGCTTCCTTCATGATGTCGGCGTCTGTTTCCACATCATCGTATATCCCCGAGGAATAATCGGTATCAAAGCACAGCATCCGCCACTTGCCGTCACCGTTCATATACCGGTTATCCGGGGTACGCACACGCCACATCGACCAGTTACTGTCATTTAACAGGAAGCTGTCCCTGTTGCAGATATACAGATTAAGGGCGCAGTAGCCGGCAAAGCACTCCATATCAAGCATTTCGCAGGCCATGGCGTAATTCTCCGTATCGCTCATGTCATTATCGGTAATAAAGCTCTCCATTTCAGAGAATACCCGCATGTCATCGGCGATCCCCTCTTCGACTCTGCCGCTTTTTATAATGATAACATTATCTTTATCAATGCCGTAATTATATTCTATATAATGGTCGCTGTAGTCTTCACAAAGTGAGTAACAGCCCCAGTATTCCCCGTTTATGAACAGCACCGCGGGCCGGCTTGCCTGTGTCTCAAAGCTGTGTGAGCTCACCATGGTCTGGATGAAGGGATCCCTGATCTTTCCGTAATTGCGGTCATTCCCGCCGTTTCTCATGATGAAGGATTTATATGTATCCACTTCACCGGTTTTGTCCGAACGCATATTGCCGGGTATCAGGTCATATTGAATATTCTTTCTTCCATATTCTTCACGGCATTTAAACCGGAAGCTCTTCTGGGTGCTTTTTCTGCTGGAGCCGCCCATGATGCGCATTCCAAGGTCTGCCACAAAGCCGGTATCCTCCCCGTAGGGCATGTATTCCACTGTAGCATGTCTTTCCCAGGCCGATCCTCTGTTGGAATAGTTGCCTACCGGAACATTAATGTCAAATTCCGGCACTCCCTCCTCTTCAGGGGAAGCCTCTTTCGGTACTTCAGACGGCTCAGTGCCCATCTCTGCCTCTTCGTACTCAGCGGCCTTTTCAAGCCACTCATCATAGGTCTTTCCCAAGACATATATGCCGTCCTCATATGAGAACAAACTGTCATAATCGGTATAAAGGGACAATATCGGGGCCGTACCGAAGGCGCCCAGCCTGTCGATCCCGATGAAATATGTCCCGCTTGCGACCCTGCTGGCCCTGCCGTCCGGCAGTACCGCTATTGCCCTGATGGTATTGGCTTTTATTATCGATACACTGGGGACATACTCCTCGTTGGAGCTCACACCGGTTATGGCACTGAGATAATTGGAGTAAACGCTTCTGTTTTCAAGTAAGAGCCCTTCCTCATACTGCTCATAGGGCTCCGACTCCGGGGTCGGGATACTACCGTCAAAGGTACAGTATATATGTGCCTGCGGATCGGGGTAACTGATGGTTAAACGGAAAGGTTCGGGATAAAACCCGCTCGGTACATTGAAAACCGGCATATCATATTGCTCTTCCTGTCCGTTGATACCGTTTACGTCATACCCTCCCTCCGATGAGCATGCCCATCTGTACAGCCCGACAGCGACAAGAAGACAGATGAAAACGGAAGCTATAACGATCAGATCGTTCTTACCAATTTTAATCATACAATTATAATATACTTATTTCAAACGTTGTCAACCAATCAGACCTTAAGACTTTCGATAACAGTGTTACTATAAAAAAATTATTACAATGCCGTTGTGCCATGCTCATTCAGAAGGGCTGAGAGCCTTACCTTCAGGGCTTCATGCTCAGGTTTACATAACTCGGGATCTTCCTTCAGAAGCTTATTAACATCAGATGAGGCCTTCTTAAGAACGGCGGAATCGGTAAAGACATCTGCAAGCTTAAAAACAAGCTCCCCGCTCTGCCTGAGACCGAAAAGATCCCCGGGCCCTCTCAGCTCAAGATCCTTTGAGGCTATCTCAAAGCCGTCATTGGAGCTTACAAGGATATCAAGCCTTTCTCTGTTCTCCTCTTTTTCGCTGCAGTTTATAAAGATGCAGTAGCTCTGAAAACCGCCCCTGCCGATCCTTCCTCTGAGCTGATGAAGCTGGGCAAGGCCGAAGCGTTCCGCATTCTCTATCATCATCACCGTGGCGTTCGGTACGTTTACACCAACCTCAACGACGGTTGTGGACACAAGGATCTGTATATTATTTCTGTAAAAATCGTCCATCACCCTTGCCTTTGCCGCAGGCTTCAGCTTTCCGTAAAGACAGCCTATGTTGACGGAATCCGGAAAATAAGCCCTTAAAATATCGGCATAGCTCTGTACGTCCTTAAGCTCCGAAGCGCCCTCGCTTTCCTCCACCAGGGGGCAGATCACGTAGCACTGGTGTCCGGCGTCTATCTCCTTTTTCATGAACCGGTATGCTTTTTCGTGCCACGACTCATCCACCACGCAGTTCTTTATCGGAAGCCTTTTTGCCGGAACCTCATCGATGACCGAGATGTCAAGATCACCGTAGAGGATGATCGCCAGAGTTCTGGGTATGGGAGTAGCGCTCATGACCAGCACGTGAGGCGTATCCTCCGGGTTCTTATTAAGCAGGGCTTCCCTCTGGGCTACGCCGAAGCGGTGCTGTTCGTCCGTAATGACCAGGGCCAGGTCATCATATCTTACCTTTTCCTGAAACAGAGCGTGGGTACCTACGATTATCCCTGCCCTGCCGCTTTCGATATCCTTATATATCGCACGTTTCCCTGCGGCGGGAGTAGAGCCCGTAAGCAGCACGCATTCGATATCAAGGCCCTGCTTTTTTATCATGGAGCAGAATGCCTCATAATGCTGGGATGCAAGGATCTCGGTGGGAGCCATTACAGCGCTCTGGTATCCGTTTACGGCGGTCATGACCGCGGCCAGTATCGCTATCACTGTCTTGCCGCTGCCAACATCCCCCTGTACCAGCCTGTTCATGGAGCTGTTTTTCGTAAGGTCTTCCTTTATCTCGCCCCATACCCTTTCCTGAGCCTTCGTAAGCCTGTAGGGCAGAGCTTCGATCATCCTTTCGGTCTCGGCACATTCGATGATATTAAAGGTGTTTTTTGCCCGGCTGTTTTCCTTTTTAAGGAAACGAAGCCTCAGGATGTACATGAAGAATTCATCATATACAAACCGTTCCCTTGCCTGCTTCAGCTCCTCGAGACAGGAAGGAAAATGCATGGCACAAAAATCGTAGTCATAGTCGTTCATACCGTTAAAAAACGGTTCTTTCCTATCTTCTTTCTTTTCTCCTGATGCCCTCTTTTCTTTTTCGATCGCCGAAAGAAGCTGTCTGACGGATTTTTTGACCGTGTTGTTGGTAAGGCCTTTGGTAAGAGGATACACGGGCTGAAGGGAGTTTTTTATCTGATCAAACTCCTCATGCTTAAATATTACAGGCTGGTCGGTACAGAGGCTGCTGCCCTTTTTATACAGCCTTCCGTAGAAGATATATCTGTACCCTGCCTTAAGGTTCTTTGAAAGATAGGGCATGTTGAACCAGACCGCATTGATCCTTTCACTCCCTGCCATCAGCGGGACGGTGGTGATCGTAAGCCGTCCGTTTCTTTTCATAAGGGGGTGTGATAATACCGAAGCTTCGAAGGCAATGACCTTTCCCGTCGAGTCTCCGTTTACTCTGACCAGATCCTCGTACCTGATATAATCCCTGGGAAAATAGTACAAAAGATCCCCAAACGAAAAGACGCCAATTTTATTAAATAAAACGGCGGTCTTTTCTCCAACTCCCTTTAGTTTGATAATGTCCTCGTTATAGTCCAAAGCTTTTATTTACGCTACTCTACAGATATAATATAGTAATAGATGGGCTGCCCGCCGGGATGGAGCTCCACATCGCAGTCGGGATACTTTTCCTCTACGGTATCCTTAAATTCGCCGGCAACTTCCTCATCCACTTCATTTCCGTAATAGATGCTTATTAGCTCCGATTCCTCATCGATCATTCTGCCGATCATATCAAGAGCCGTGTCTTCTACTATGGTGCCCACCGAGAGGATATCATGATCGCCGATTCCCATGATATTTCCCTGCTTGATCTCCATATCGGAGATGACGGTATCCCGGACTGCATAGGTTACCTGCCCGGTCTTTACCTTCTTTATCTCCTCGTTCATCATCCTTTCGTTGTCCTCCGCGGTGGCCTCCATGGAATAATTGATAAGGGCGGAGATCCCCTGGGGGATGGTCTTTGTGGGTATTACGATTATGTTCTTATCCTCGGCCATGTATTTTGCCTGATTGGCCGCCATGATAATATTCTTGTTATTGGGCAGTATGAAGACATTCTTTGCATTTACGTGATCTATGGCGTAAAGCATATCCTCAGTGCTGGGGTTCATTGTCTGCCCTCCGGTTATCACGTGGTCAACCCCGAGCCCCTTAAAAATGGCTTCAAGCCCTTCTCCCGAGGAAACAGCCACAAAGCCTATATCCTTCGGCGGCTCGTTAAATACCGGACGGTCATTGCTTCGTTCCGGTACCTGAGGCTTTTCGGCTTTGACATCCTCCGGTGTTATAGAGGCTTCAGGAGTTATGTCAACCGCTTTTTCTCCGGCTTTTACTTCCGCAGGCTCCTCTTTTATTTCTTCCGCCTTCTGCGGGGAAGGCCCGGCCGCCGGCTGTTTCCTGCTTTCGGCAGGCTTTGTGCTTCCTTCTTTTGTGTTCTCCACGGTTATGTTGGTAAGCTCTCCGTATTTAAGACCCTTCTGGATCGCAAGACCCGGATCGTTGGTATACAGAGCCACTGTCACCGTCTGATCTGCCGACTCATAGCTTAAGTGATCACCGATGGAATTTAAGTACATCTTAAAATCTTCCTCGTTCTTGGCATTGAATACCTCGGTGATCCTGTCCGTAAACCTGACAAGATAGGCCAGCTTGATCTCTTCCTCTTCGGGCTCCTCCTCCTGTGTATCCTCTTTAAGGGTAAGATCCACCTCCTTGCCCGTAAGGCAGTCGTAAGCGCCCTTGAATATCTCAAGAAGACCCTGTCCGCCGGAATCCACGACACCGGCCTGCTTTAATACCGGAAGCATTTCGGGGGTCTGGGAAAGCACATATTCGGAATGTTTGATGATCTCTTCCATAAAGCTTACGAGATCGCAGTCCTCATTTATAAGCTCCCTTGCCTTTTCCGCGGCCCCTCTGGCCACGGTAAGGATCGTGCCCTCCTTGGGCTTCATGACTGCCTTGTAGGCCGATTCCGTAGCCTTCTGCATGGCGTTTGAGATAACAGCCTTATCAAGAGTCTCCTCACTCTTTACGACCTTTGTAAAGCCCCTTATAAGCTGGGAAAGAATAACCCCGGAATTTCCTCTGGCTCCCCTTAAGGAGCCGGATGACATGGCTTTACACAGCAGATCCATCTTTATCTCGGGTAACGCCGTCACCTCCTTGGCCGCCGACATTATCGTAAGCGTCATATTGGTACCGGTATCCCCGTCGGGAACCGGAAAGACATTCAGCTCATTTATGACCGCCTTTTTAGCCTCCAGCGCCTTCGCGCCGGCAAGAAACATCGTCGATAGCTTTTCAGCATCGATAGTATTGATCGCCACCGTTTTTTCCCCTCCTTAGTCTATTACACGAACTCCTTCGACGTATACATTGATCCGTTCTATCTTCAGTCCCGTAAATTCCTCAACCTTATATTTTACATTGCTTATAAGATTATCGGTCACAGCCTGAATACTGACCCCGTAAGCGACTATAACATGAAAATCGAGCTGCAGCAGGTCTCCGATGCTCTTTACATTGATCCCGTGGGTAAGCGTTTCTTTTTTAAGGAGCTTTACTATGCCGTCCTTCATATTGACGGCAGCCATGCCTACTATGCCGAAGCATTCCATGGCAACGGTTCCCGCGTACTGAGCAATGACCTCTGTGTTGATAGATACATTCTCTATCGGTGTCTTTATCCTGCCTTTCATATTCATGTCCTCCCTTCTGTCTTTCGACCATTATATACTGAACCGATAAGAAAATTCAACTTTTACTTGCATTTGGGAATAACTTTTGTTAGAATACTCATGTTGTGACTTGAAATGAGTCGCAGATTTGATCAAAATACCGGTACGGTACGGCGTCAGGGCGGTCTTTAAGGCCGGAACGTTTTCCGTTTCCTGTAAATCAGATAGATAAAGGGAGGTGTAGTCATGGCTAAGTGTGCTGTTTGCGGCAAGGGTGTTCATTTTGGTAATAACGTGAGTCATTCACATAGAAGATCCA
>DNAD01000066.1:4568-7224 GCA_003484785.1 Lachnospiraceae bacterium | reverse complement strand
TGTTAAAACCTGTTAAAGGAGAGCGCGGCAGGGCTTGCCGGCGATTATGATATGTTGACAGTAAGGCTTTCCAGCGGCCTCGGGAACCAGATGTTTCAGTACTGCTTTTATCTGCTGCTTAAAAAGCTCTATCCCGGGGCACAGGTAAGGGCGGATCTTACATGGTTCTATGCCAATAACGATCACCACGGCTATGAGCTGCAGAGGATATTCGGAAAAAACGGCTCCTTCCTTCTTGAGGAGGCCTCCTTCGGCGAGCTTTTCAGGGTCTGCGGCATGATACCCAACTGCCTGATGCCTGCGGATATGCAGGCATATAAGAACGGAAAAGAGTATCACGGGCGTTTCAGCGAAAAACAGGCCGCCTTCTTTGAGGAGTTCAGAAGATATCCTAACCGCGTGATAAGAGAGTTCACCCTTAAGAAAAGGCTTCCTTACATGATAGATGAGGGAGGGAGCGGGCCTGCAGCCATGCTTGGAGGCAGTAAGTTAAATAACGATGATATTTATAGGCTTGTAAACTCTCTTGATCTTTCAAAGGATTATTATTTTACCGGCTTCTGGATCTCAGAGAGGTATTTCGGACAGGTTCTGCCTGAGGCACGAAGGGCCTTTACCTTTTTGCAGGCGGCGGATGAGGAGAATAAGAGCATTATAAGGGAGATCGGTGAAAGGCCCGGAAGGAGCGTCAGTCTTCACGTCAGAAGGGGCGACTACCTTACGGTCTATAAGGATCAGTTCAGAGTTCTTACGAGGGAATACTACGAGAGAGCGGTTGAGGCGATCCTTGAGCGGACAGGGCTTGACATGGGAGAGCTTAAGTTTTATATTTTTTCGGATGACTCTGATTTTGCGATGAGAGAATTCGATTTTCTTGAGAATAAACGGGTCGTGACCCACAACAGGGGGAAGGAGAGCTATAGGGATATGCAGCTTATGTCGTTATGCTCGCATAACATTATCGCAAACTCCACCTTCAGTCAGTGGGCGGCTCTTTTAAATAAAAATGAGGGACAGCTGACCATCTATCCCAGGGCCTACCTTAAGGATCAGGATAACGAGGAAAAGACCTTGAAGGGGTGGATAATGCTGTGATGCGAAAAATGGAGAAGATGACCGGGGCCCTTGACGAGGGGCTTATTAAAAACAATATCATTGCTTACCTTGAAGGCTCTGCACAGAGGTTTCCAGACAAAACCGCCTATTTTGACGAAACAGGGGGCTATACCTACGAAAGGCTCCTTAATGAATCGAGGGCTATCGCCTCGAAGCTTATTAAAAAACTGAATACGGTGTGCAGGCCTGTTCTGATCTATATGGATAAGGCGCCGAAGGTTCTCTGTGCCTTTTTCGGTACGGTCATGAGCCGTAATTTCTACGTGCCTCTTGATACAGCGATGCCGGAATACAGGCTTTCGCTCATAGTGGAGAATTTAAAGCCAATAGCTGTGATCACCGACATCGCGCATTTCGATACGGCACGGACCTTTTCCTCCAATGTTTATATCTTTGAGGAGATGATCGAGACAAAAACGGAGCTTGACCGGATAGAGGAGAGGCTTTCGGAGGCACTGGATACCGATCCGGTATACGTCCTGTATACCTCCGGCTCAACGGGAGTGCCGAAGGGGGTAGTGGTCTCACACAGATCACTTATGGATTACGTGGATCATTTTACCGCGGAGTGCGGGATAACATCGGAGGATGTGATCGCAAACCAGGCGCCCTTCTACTTTGACGCGTCGCTTATTGATATTTACTGTACCCTTCGTATGGGCGGCAGCATGGGCATAGTGCCCACGGAGTATTTTTCAATACCCTTAAAGCTCCTTCAGTTTCTTCAGGATTATAAGATAACAACAATAAGATGGGTTCCGTCGGCCATGAAGATCGTCTCTACCTTTAAGGGCTTTAAGTCCTTAAGGCCGGCTTATCTTAAAAAGATCATCTTCGGGGCCGAGTCGATGCCCACGAAATGCTATAATTACTGGAAGGAGAACTACCCCGAGGCTGTTTTCATACAGATCTACGGGCCCACGGAGATCACCGGAGTATGTACTTATTATATAGTGGACAGGGAATTTGCGGACGATGAGACCATTCCCATAGGCAAGCCCTTTAAGAATACTGAGATCCTTCTGCTTGATGAGGAGGATAAGCTTATCAGGCGTAAGGACGTTGTGGGAGAGATCTGCGTTAAGGGCAGCTGCCTTGCCCTGGGGTATTATAATTCAAGGGAAAAGACCGCGGAGGTTTTCGTACAGAATCCGCTAAATCCATACTATCCGGAGAAGATCTACCGGACCGGGGATCTTGCCAGATATAACGAAAAACATGAGCTTGTTTTTGTTTCGAGAAAGGATTTCCAGATAAAGCATATGGGCCACAGGATAGAGCTCGGCGAGATAGAGATGGTGGTCGCCTCCCTCCCCGGCATCAAGGCGGTATGCTGTGTGTTTGAACCGGTAAAGTCAAAGATCGTGCTTTTCTTTGAATCGGACAGCTATGACGAGATCGAGCTCTCGGAGCTTTTAAAGAGCAGGCTGGTGCACTATATGATGCCGAATGTATTTAAGAGGCTTGACAGGCTCCCGCTGATGCAGAACGGGAAGGTTGACAGAACTGTGATTAAGGAAATGATCCGGCCGTAAAGGCC
>DNAD01000066.1:0-4415 GCA_003484785.1 Lachnospiraceae bacterium | reverse complement strand
GGCGCGGAAAGGAGAATAACATGGAAGATATTATTGAGATACTGAGATCTATACATCCCGAGGTGGATTACGAGGTGGAAACGGGACTGATCGATAAGAAGATATTTGATTCCTTCGATATTGTTACCCTCGTAGGTGAGCTTATGGATGAATTTGACATAGAGATAACCGCAGAGCATATGGTACCCGAGAATTTCAACTCAGCTCAGGCCATATACGAGCTGGTACAGACGTTATCGGAAGAATAAGGTAACTGTAATATGTCCTTTATTTCGCTTAAGTTCGCGGCCTTTGTTATCCTGTGCCTTCTGGTCTATTATGCGGTTCCGAAGAAATGGCAGTGGGTTGTTTTACTTGCGGCAAGCTGGTATTTCTATCTTCTTACGGGCATAAACAGGATATTTTCCATTCTTTTTACGACTGCCTCAACCTATTTCTTTGCCCTGCTTCTGGAGAAGAGAAATCTCATCCAGAAGGCTTACCTTAGGGATAACAAAGACAGGCTTTCAAAGGATGAGAAGAAGGAATACAAGGCTGCCATGAAGAAAAAACAGAAATGGCTGCTGTTTATATGCCTTTTTCTGAACTTTTCCATCCTTGTCTGGTTTAAATACGCGAATCTGGCCATAGCCTATCTGAATCTGTTTCGCTTAAACCGGTTCGGGAATACCGATTTTATACCGTTTTTCAATCTTATTCTGCCTCTGGGGATCTCTTTTTACACCTTTCAGTCCATGGGGTATCTTATCGATATCTATTACGGGAAATACGGGGCAGAGCATAACTTCTTCAGATTTGCCCTCTATGTTTCGTATTTTCCGCAGATAATCCAGGGCCCCATAAGCCGCTTCGGAGAGCTTTCAAAGGAGCTGTACAGGCCTGTGGATTTTGACCTTGAGCGGATAAAGTCAGGCTTTTACAGGGTTATGTGGGGGCTTTTCAAGAAGCTTGTTATCGCAGACAGGGTGGCAGGCTACGTGGATGCCTCCATAGCCATGAGGCAGACCTATAAAGGGCCTTATCTGATCCTTACCGTATTTCTTTATTCCATGCAGATCTACGGCGACTTTTCCGGAGGGATCGATGTTGCCCTCGGGGTAAGCGAGATGTTCGGGATAAGGATAGCCGAGAACTTTGAGCGGCCCTTCTTTTCAAAGAGCATTTCAGAGTACTGGAGACGCTGGCACATTACTCTGGGCACCTGGTTTAAAGACTATATCTTCTATCCCCTCTCGGTGGCCAAATGGATGCTGAAGCTTTCAAAGCAGGTAAAGACCCATATAAGCGAAGGCCTGGGAAAGAGGATACCGCTGTATCTGCCGATGGTGATAGTATGGGCGGCTACCGGAATGTGGCACGGCTCGGAGATGAAATATGTGGTATGGGGGCTGTTAAACTGCTTCTTTATAATACTTGGAACTGAGCTTGAGCCCTTTTCCGTAAAGCTCATGGAAAGGCTTAAGCTGTCTGAGGATATGCCTGCGGTAAAGCTTTACAGGGTATTTAAGACCTTCTGGCTGATGGCCTTTTTAAGGGTATTTGATATATCCTCCGGGGTAAGGGCCGGATTTGAGACCATAAGAGACTGCTTTACAGACTGGGGAGGCTTTGATCTTACAGTGGTATACAACGACCTGGCTCTTGAGAAGGAGGAGCTTATCGTAGCCCTGATCGCCGTGATCATCCTTTTTGCTGCCGGGCTTCTTCAGAGGAAGGGGAGCCTGAGAGAACGGATATTCAAGCTTCCCGTGCCGGTACAGTGGGTTAGTCTGTGCACACTTATTACCGCTGTAGTGATCTTTGGAACCTATGGAATGGGGTATGATGCAAAATCGTTTATTTACCTTATGTTTTAACATAATACTGAAAACGGCTCTGGCCGCCCTTCTGGTCACTGTCCTTAACCGGGTCATGATGCCCAAGTATATCAATGAAAATGAGGACGGAAGGGTTACGGCAGACTATTACAGGCAGGAGCTTACACCGGATATCATCTTTGTGGGCTCTTCCACTGTATTCAGCGCTGTTTCTCCTCCGATACTCTGGGAGGAGAAGGGGTATGCCTCCTATGACAGAGGAAATGCCTCGCAGACTATCTGGACCTCCTATTACATGATCGAGGATGCTTTAAAAGACACTAAAAGGCCCGGATTTGTGGTCCTGGATGTGGGTTTTATTAAATATGATGATAACTTTGTGGAGGAGCCCTCTAACAGAAAGGCTCTGGACGGAATGAGGCTCTCAGCCACCAAATACAGGGCCGTGGAGGCAGCAGGGGGCGAGGATGAACGCTTTATAGAATACCTCTTTCCGGTGCTTAGGTTTCATACAAGATGGAAGGAGCTTACGCTTGAGGACTTTACCTATGCCTTCGTAAGCCCGATGGTCGATCATGCCGGATATCTTATCGACTATGAGGTTACAAAGACCGTCCCGGACAGAAGACCCGGGGAATATGACACCAAGACTTATGAGGAGACGAGGATATCCCCTAAAAACCGTGAGTACCTTATTAAGATAATGGAGCTTTGCAGGGATAAGGGAGTGGGACTGATGCTTATGAAGCTTCCCAGCCTTTCCGACAACTGGAGCCTTTACTATGATGAGCAGGTAAAAAAGATGGCAGAGCCCTACGGAGTAAGCTATATCAACTTTGATACATATTCGGATGAGATGGGAATAGATTATGCTCTCGATTCACCGGATGAGGGAAGCCATCTGAATACCCCGGGAGCCGAGAAATTCAGCCGCTACCTGGCGGGGTATCTCAGTGAAAATTATGATATAAAAACCCGGGAAAATGATGAAGCATATATAAAGGTCTGGGGACGGATAGTAGAAAAATATGAGGCAGACAAAAAATTAAAAAAAGATTTAATAAATCAGGAAACGCAGTAACGGAGGGATTTATGGAAGAAAAACGGGTGATATCTTTAGAACGCGCGACAGAGCTTTACACAGAGATCGAGGATTATCTCCGCTTTAAGGAGGAGTTCTTAAGGGAGACCTCGGAGAAGCGGGATATCATATCCAAAAAGCATAAGCAGGAGCTGATGGAGTACTTCGGAGCCGGTGAGGAGAACTGGAACGACTGGCACTGGCAGCTGGGTCACAGGATAAGCTCGGTATCGATCCTCGGAAAATTCATAAAGCTTTCCGACCGGCAGATAAGGATGTTCAATGAAATATCCGCAAGGTACCGCTGGGCTACTACTCCCTATTATATGTCCCTTATGGATTATGAGGACATGTCCTATCCTATAAATATGATGGCTTTGCCGTCGGAGAACGAGAACGAGGAGTCGGGAGAGCTTGATCCCATGGGGGAGGAGTACACGAATCCCGCTCCCTGCATTACCAGAAGATATCCCAACCGGCTCATCATCAATGTTACCAGCTCCTGCGCCATGTTCTGCAGGCACTGCCAGAGGAGAAGGCTTATAGGAGAGGCCGACAGGATAGAATCCGAGGAGAATCTGAACGCCGCGATCGAATATGTAAGGGGCTGCAAAGAAATAAGGGACGTTTTAATAACCGGCGGAGACCCCATGATGCTCCCGGATGAGCTGCTGGAGAGCATAGTGAGCAGGGTAAGGGCAATACCTCATGTGGAGATCGTCAGAATAGGCACAAGAGTGCCGGTTACCATGCCCCAGAGGATCACTGCGGAGCTGGCGGAAATGCTCAAAAAATATCATCCGCTATTTATTAATACGCAATTTAATCATCCGGGAGAGCTTACCGAAGAGGCTGTTCGCGCCTGTACGAGGCTGGCGGATGCCGGGATCCCTCTCGGGAACCAGATGGTCTTTTTAAAGGGGATCAATAATGACAAATATATTGTGCAGCTTCTTAATGAAGGACTGCTGAAGGCAAGGGTCCGTCCCTATTATATCTTCCATCCCAAGCAGGTTAAGGGAACGGGTCATTTTGAGATCACGGTGGAGGAGGGCCTTAAGATAATGAAGTACTTAAGGGGACATACCTCCGGGCTTGCCATCCCCCAGTACATAGTAAACGCTCCCCACGGCTACGGCAAGATCCCGCTGCTTCCGAACTACATCCTTGAGAGCGATGAGCGCCATGTAAAGCTTAAGACCTGGGAGGATCGGGAGGTTGAGATCGACTACGGGAAGGGCTGTGTTACTATGTAGTTACAATTTACGGCAAAAAGAAAACCTGTATCGGCACATTGTTATTGTGCAGATACAGGTTTTTCATAAATTTCTCTTTTCTTTAAGTAAACAGTGGTTACTATTCACAGCCCAAAAGGCTGTGAATAGTAACGATGCACATGCAGATTATGTATTGTTTTACGGACTGATATAATCTATAATTAGATTGTTGTGCTTTACCATAGTGAAGCGTTTCAAAAACAGTAAAGGAGAGGTAGTGAAAATGAAGGCTTATAAGAA
>DNAD01000368.1 GCA_003484785.1 Lachnospiraceae bacterium | reverse complement strand
ATACCCTCTTGACACAGGTGTCGGGAGGGTATATATTAAACATAACATATGAATAATTGTTCATATGAACCAATTTGATTCCACAGATCCTTATGGAGTGAGAACGAAAATGAAAACTGCCCTTTCCAAAGAAGACCTGACCTATTGCTGCGGTGAGGATCATTCCAGGCTTAGGGAGCATATGGCTCTTGTAAAAAAGCTGAATAACGAAGTACCTCCCGAGGAGGAGCTTTTCGATCTGGCCGACTTTTTCAAGGTCTTCGGCGACTGTACCCGGATAAGGATCCTCTGTGTACTGCTCTACGGGGAAATGTGTGTCTGCGATATCGCCCAGGCCCTTTCCATGACCCAGTCGGCGATCTCCCACCAGCTCAGAGTCCTGAAGCAGGCTGCGCTGGTAAAGAGCAGGCGCGAGGGCAAGACGGTTTATTACGCGCTTTCGGATCACCATATCATAAGCATTCTGAATCAGGGTCTGGAGCATATTGAAGAATAATTTTTTTAAAAAAAGGAGGCATCAAAATGAAAAAAACTTATATCTTGGAGGAGCTCGACTGCGCAAACTGCGCGGCAAAGATTCAGGAAAGCATTAAAAAAATCAACGGTGTAAATGACTGCAGCGTCACCTTCATGACCAAAAAAATGGTCATAGATGCCGATGATGACGGCTTTGACCGCATAATGAAGGATGTTAAAAAGGCCATAAGCAAGGTCGAGCCTGACGTAGAGGTAGTACCGGCATGAGTAAGAAACAGAAAAAGCGCCTCGGCAGGATCGGCCTGGGCGCTTTATTGTTTATAATAGCGATCCTTGCGGAAAAGCTTGATCTTGTAAAGAATAATAATGCGCTCGTGATCATGTACCTGGCCGCCTACCTTGTAACAGGCGGGGACGTGATCAAAAAGGCCGCCCGGAATATCCGGAACGGCCAGGTTTTCGATGAAAATTTCCTGATGGTCATAGCTTCCCTCGGCGCCTTTCTGATAAGCGAGATGAGCGAGGCGGCAGGGGTAATGCTCTTCTATCAGATCGGTGAGTTCTTTCAGGACTACGCGGTCAACAGCTCCCGAAAGAGCATAGCGTCCCTGATGGATATCCGTCCGGATACCGCCCGGGTCAAAAGAGACGGTAATATAGAAGAGGTTTCTCCCGAAGAGGTAAAGAAGGACGAGATCATCGTCATAAGGCCCGGTGACAGGATCCCTCTCGACGCCGTTATCGTAAGTGGAAGCTCAATGCTTGACACCGTCGCGATCACCGGTGAGTCCGTTCCCAGAAGCGTAAAGGAAGGGGATGAGCTGATAAGCGGGTGCATCAACATAAACGGAGTCCTGGAAGCAAGGGTAGCGTGCGAATATTCCGAATCAACGGTGGCGCGGATACTGGAGCTTGTGGAGAATGCCTCCTCAAGAAAGGCGGTGGCGGAGAATTTCATAACAAAGTTCGCAAGATACTACACCCCGGCGGTTGTGGCCTGCGCGGCTCTTTTGGCCATCGTGCCCTCCATCGTCACAGGACAGCCCTCGGTCTGGATATACAGGGCCCTGTCCTTCCTTGTGATCTCCTGTCCCTGCGCTCTTGTGATATCCGTTCCGCTTTCCTTCTTCGGCGGTCTCGGAGGGGCCTCCTCCAAGGGTATACTCATAAAAGGCAGCAACTACCTTGAGGCTCTGGCCCGGACGGATACCGTGGTCTTTGATAAGACCGGCACTCTTACAAAGGGTGTATTTGCAGTGACAGAGCTGCTCCCCTCTTCCGGCTTTTCGGAAAAATACGGCAGAGAAGGCTCACAGTCCGAGCTTTTAAGGCTCGCGGCAATGGCCGAGGGCTTTTCCACCCATCCCATAGCGCTTTCCATCATAAAAGCGGCTGAGGAAAAAGGCCTGAGCCTTGACGGAAAGAAGCCCGATCCTTCGAACATCACGGAGCATCCGGGGCTCGGGATATCGGCTCTCATTGACGGTCATACCATTTCCTGCGGCAACAAAAAGCTCATGGATGAGCTCAATATAGAGATCGGAAGCGAGTGGATCTTACCGGACAGGGCCGGGGCACTGGTCTACGTTGCCTCAGACAAAAGCTTTGCAGGGCTTATACATATCTCCGATGAGGTTAAGGAAGACTCAAAGAGCTGCATACAGGGCCTTAAGGAGCTTGGCATCAAAACCGTCATGCTCACCGGCGATCGTAAGGGAGCAGCCGATCTGGTCTCAAAGCTTATCGGTATTGACGAAACCTGGTCCGAGCTTCTTCCCACCGATAAGGTACAGATCACCGAAAAGCTTCTGGCCGATGAGAAAAACGGCGGAAAGCTTGCCTTTGTCGGTGACGGCATAAACGACGCCCCTGTCCTTGCAAGGGCCGATATAGGGGTTGCCATGGGCGGAGTAGGTTCGGATGCGGCGATAGAGGCTGCGGATGTGGTGCTTATGACGGATGAGCCCTCCAAGCTCCTGACGGGTATTTCAATCTCCAAAAAGACTCTGCGGATAGTAAAAGAAAACATAATCTTTGCCATAGGGGTAAAGATCCTCACCCTCATACTTGCGGCAGCGGGTATCGCGACCATGTGGGCGGCAGTCTTCGCGGACGTCGGCGTTTCGGTGATCGCTATTCTTAACTCCTTAAGGAGTATGAAAGTAAAGTAAAGGTAACTTTTTACTGTTCACAAAAATAAAACCGCGGTATACTTATTATAGCCTGCGGTGGCCGCGCAGCGATTTTGTGATCAAGATCGCTGCCAGGGCGCAGTAAACGACAAAATAAAGTTTTGTCGTTTACTATTAAAAAGGTGTTGAAACATAAGGAAATCGATCCGGTCCTGAGGCCGGATCGCGTTTGGATAATAAAAAGAGGTATGCAGCTGTAAAGATACGGTCAGCTGCAAAGGTGTTTTGATATGGTGAACAGTAAGAACAGAGAAAACATCACGGAGCTGGACACTCTGTATAAGTTTATGATCCTGTATATGCTGGATCGGGCGGATCAGCCCATAACCCGGGCCCAGATCTATGATTTTATGCTGAGCCGGGATTATACCAATTACATGAACATCAACAGGCTTATCAACGAGATGATAACCACGGGCTTTCTGGTATCGCACACCAAGCGGAACTATGCCCAGCGCTCCCATCTCGAGCTCACGGATCAGGGGCGCGAGATCCTGTCCATGTTTCCCGAAAAGATATCTCCCGAGATCAGGAAGGAGATCACCGACTATCTGATCGAAAAGGAATACGACTTAAAGAACATGGTCACCATACAGTCCAACTACTACAACAACGTGGCAGGTGACTATATCGCCGAGCTTTCGGCCCGGGAAAACAAGAACGAGCTTATGACTATAAGAGTATCCCTTCCCAGCGCGGAATCCGCACAGAGCGTATGCTTAAGCTGGGAAAAGAACAATCAGGAGATCTACAAGCTGCTGATGCAGAAGCTCCTGTCCTGAAGCGTGATCCGAACTGTCAGCGTGTTGCTGTTCACGGCCCTTTGGACCGTGA
>DNAD01000309.1 GCA_003484785.1 Lachnospiraceae bacterium | reverse complement strand
AATGTCTATCACGCGGGATGCATCGGTGAGGACGGAAGGTTCATGGTGGAGCTTTTGAACGAAGCAGGCGTGGATACCCGCTTTGTTAAGGTTTTAACGGATTCTCCCTCCGGGCATACCGTAATCCAGAATGATAAGGAAGGCGATAACTGCATCCTGCTCTACGGAGGGGCAAACATCCGGGTCACGAAGGAGCAGGTGGATGAGACCCTTAAGGAATTTGACGCCGGTGACTATCTTGTTCTTCAGAATGAGATAAGCGAGCTTCCCTACATCATAGAGAAGGCCCATGAAAAGGGAATGGTGATCGTATTAAATCCCGCGCCGATGAATGAAAATATCCAAAGGCTTGAGCTTTCATATGTGGATTATTTTATTCTTAATGAGATCGAAGCGGCCCAGCTTACCGCAAGGTCCTCCGACATCACCCGACAGCCCGATGAGGAGGAGCTTGTTAATGCACTCAGGAAGGAATTTCCTTCCGCGAAGACAGTGCTTACCCTTGGGGCAGCAGGCTCTGTATATATCGATGACAAGGAGACCATAAGACAGGGGATATATGAGGTTAAGCCCGTGGATACCACCGCGGCCGGCGATACCTTTACCGGCTATTTTCTGGCGGGCATGACCGAGGGCAAGCCGGTAAAGGAGGCTCTGGATATGGCGGCGAAGGCATCGAGCATAACGGTTACCCGTCCGGGAGCCGCGCCGTCCATACCTTTAAGGAGCGAGCTTCGATAGACGGAAACCGGATGCGTCAGATCCCTGCCTTTCGCTATAAGGATATTGTCAGTGCTTATCGGCAAACAGCTTCAGCTTTGCGAACATATCCTCGAGGATGACACGGTTGTCGATACTGTTGTATACACGGATCGGGCGGTTTCGGTTGGTATGGATATAGGCCATATCCGAAGAGATCTGGGGAGCGGGCACCCAGTCGAACCTGAAACGCTGTTCGGTCAGCAGCAGTCCTACTGCCGGGTTATCCCCCAGCACCCAGGTCTCGCCCGAACGGAAGCTGCTCTTTCTGGGGCCTTCCTCATGGGCGTGGGCATTTAACTGATCGCAGAGGTATTCTCCTATGGCTCCGCAGGGGCGGACCTTCAGCTCAAGCTCCGCAAGGCTTACGTTCATCATTTCGTAAATGTTCTTTGGTACCTGCCAGAGCTCTATGGGGCTCTGGAAGACTACGTTTGCGGCGTTTATATCATTTCCGAGGTTAAATTCCTGTCCTCCCGCGGGGTAGGCGCCTCCGCCTATCCAGATGGCGGTGAGCCTTTTTGCAATGCGGGGCTCTTTGAGATATGCGCTTGCCAGATCCGTGATCGCCCCAAGGAAGAGGACGTATAAAGGCTTTTCGTCTTCCTTCATGGCTTCCCTTATGATCAGCTCGCTTCCCTCGCTCTCATGGGGGGTTAGCTGGTCGGTAAGAGCCGTTTCGGCTCCCTTGAATATCATATCCTTTTTATCAAAGCCCATCAGGTCGAAGATCTTTTCCAGCTCCCGATAGCTTCTGAGCATGGAATCGTTACAGTTTCTGTTGCCGAAATGCGCGGCTATAAAGCCCACGTTCTCAAAGCGGGGGCTTAAGAGAGCCTGTGCTATGGCAAACTGGTCATCCGCCTCGTTCTTTGCGTCGGTATCCACGATAACGCGGATAAGCTTTTCCCCGGGAACGTCAAATTTATAGTCTGAATATCTCATGGTCGTATCTCCCTGTTTATGATTTTAAATTATGTAATACTATGATTAAGATGCCTTCTCCGATTTCATAGTATACCATAAAACAATGATATCGGGGGCAAAAACCTTTGCTGTCATGATATAGTGCCGGGCCTGCCCGGCATGAAGCTTCCTTATGACCGGGCCTGAAAGTCTCCGGGAAACCCTCGCTCTTGAAATAAGGAGGATGAAAAGGTATAATCGAAGAAAGCTTCGATTTTAACAAAGGAGGCAGTGATAATGAAGAACCTTTTTAAGAAGATAGCCCTTTTGACGGGAATAACCCTGATACTTACGGAGAGCATTTCCGTTGGCCCGATATGTGCTGCCACGGTTAGCAACGTTCTGACGGCAACGGAAAACGAAGCCAGGTGGGTTTACATGACCTGCCTAAAGGATATATATGGAGCGAGAGCGGAACAGACAAGGATAGCAAGACAGCTTCTGGGATCGGTTAAGACCCTGGCCCAGTATAACCCTCAGTACGTAAAGGAGATACCCGCGGCAGAGGAAAGGCTTAAGAATGCGATAGCGGCCGAAGAGAGCGCGAAAAAAGATATGGAGAACGGAACCCTCTCTTCTCAGAGCATCAGTCAGAAATTTCCGTATGTATACCTGACACCGGGTCTTTCGCCCCAGGCGGTCTCCGTTACAATACCCGCAAAGCAGGCAGTAAGGGTGGTCATAAACGGGATCGAAGCCTTTTCCGTACTGTCAACGGGCAGGCCTGTGGATCCGGGCTCGATGCTCGGGCTGGTTTCCTTTATCGAGCCCTATGCCAGATATGAAAAATGGCATATTACGGCAAAGTTTTACGGTCAGCAGAAGCTGGTGGATCAAATAGAGCTGTCCGGAGAGGTAAAGGATCCGAAGAATTTTAAAAGGCTGGATGATTTTATCCAGATATGGAGACCGGGAGTAGAGGCTGCCACCTTCCACGTATTTCTGGCGGATAACCACTCGATACTGGCCGCCTGGAACCTGGACGGAAGCGTTACCTTAACTGACTTTAACAATCATCCGCAGAAGCCGTCCGATTATAAGAATGCGGTAAACGCAGCCGGTTCCAAACCGGCGGGAAGCGCAAGCTCCTCAAGCACCACCACCACAGACAGCACAGCCGGCAGCAGTACGGCTGCTACGAGCAGCAGCACAACGAACAGCACGAGTGCTTCAGCCAGCTCAAGTACCGATACTTCTGTCAGCAGTTCATCAAGCAGCTCAAGCACCGATACTTCAAGCAGCAGTTCATCGAGCAGCTCAAGCACCGATACTTCGAGCAGCAGCTCTTCAACAACGAACAGCAGTTCAAGCTCGGACACAAGCACGAGCGTAAACTCCTCTTCCGCAAGCGACTCTACCATTGTCTCCTCGAATACCGTGACCGCAGCTGTCGGAGGTTCGAACGGCAGGACAATAGAGCTTAGCAGCGATACGAATGTATGGAAAACGGAAACCGGAACAAGATTTCATAAAACAAACGACTGCGGGAACATGAATTCCGAAACGGCAGCCCGGATCACGGTCAGGGATGCAGTGGCGCAGGGACTGGAAGCCTGCGAAAAGTGCTATAATTAAGCGTTTTGACAAGAATGGATATAATACAGACAAACAGACTGGACCGGGGCTTTTTCCGGTACCAGAAGGAATTTGAAGATAAGGCCATCGAGGTGCTCCGCTCCGGGTGGTATATCCTGGGGAAAGAGGTAGAGGCCTTTGAAAAGGAATATGCCGCTTTTTGCGGCGTTGAACACTGTGTGGGAGTTGCCAGCGGGCTGGATGCCCTTATACTTGCGTTCCGCGCCCTTGGGATCGGAGCGGGGGATGAGGTCATCGTTCAGGCCAATACCTATATTGCCAGCGTTATGGGCATAACCATAAACGGCGCGACTCCCGTCTTTGCGGAACCGGACGAATATTTCCAGATAGATGAGGGAAAGATCGAAGAAAAGATCACGGAGCGGACAAAGGCCATACTGGTGGTGCACCTCTACGGGCAGGCCGCGAAGATGGACCGGATCGTTTCCCTGTGCAGGAAGCACAACCTGAAGCTGGTTGAGGACTGCGCCCAGTCACACGGAGCCTGCTTTGAGGGTAAAATGACCGGAACCTTCGGGGATGTGGGCTGTTTTTCCTTCTATCCCTCAAAAAACATAGGGGCCTTCGGGGATGCCGGCTGCATCGTGACCGATGATAAGGAAACAGCCGATAAGATCAGGATACTCCGCAATTACGGAAGTGAGAAGCGCTATCATAATAAGGTCGTGGGTATGAACTCAAGGCTTGATGAGATACAGGCGGGGCTTTTGAGGGTACGCTTAAAGCATGCCCGCGAGCTGAATGAGGAAAAGAAGGCTCTGGCGCTTCGCTACGATACCGGGATCACAAATAAGGAACTGATACTTCCCCAAAAAAGGGAGGGATGTGATCACATCTATCATCAATATGTGATAAGAACAAAAAAGCGGGACGAGCTGGCATCATACCTTAAGGAAAACGGGATCATGACGATAATCCACTATCCCATACCTCCCCATTTATCAGAGGCATACCGGTATCTGGGCTATGAAAAGGGGAGCTTTCCGATCACCGAGGAGTATGCCGGGACGGTTCTTTCGATACCCATGTATAACGGCATGACGGAACCGGAGCAGGAGAGGGTGATACAGTGCCTTAACAGCTTTGATGCGGGAGTGGCTTTATGAGCATAAAGGATCAGTACAGGATAATAGAATTCGGGGAATACGGTGACGAAAGAGGGAATCTGGTGGTCGCGGAATGCGGCGGGATCGATGTTCCCTTCGATGTAAAGAGAGTATTCTATATCTACGGCAGTGATTCTACCATAGTAAGAGGCCGTCACGCTAACAGAAGGACTCATTTTGTGCTGATAAACGTTGCGGGCAGCAGTAAGGTAAAGATAGATAACGGAACGGAAACGGATGTAGTCGAGCTGAACCGTCCCAGGATGGGGCTGTATCTGCCCCCGATGCTGTGGAAGGATATGTACGATTTTTCGCCCGATTCCGTTCTACTGGTACTGGCCAGCGAGCATTACGACGGCAACGAATATATACGTGATTATGATGAATATCTCAGGATGTGCCAAAACCCATCTCAGGCCGGTAGTTAAGGTAATTATCCGGTCTGTCAAAGGCGCGATCCGGCTGTGAATAGTAACGCATAGATTTCTCATCCGGATGTCAAAAAGCAGCGTTTTTAGATGAGTAACAACGCGTTACCGTAAAGATCCTGATCGATGAAGGAGTGCAGGTATTGAGTAAGCTTTCGATAATTGTACCGGTATACTATAATGCCGATACCCTTGAGCTTTTGTACGCGGATATGAAGGAAAAGATCCTCCATAAGCTCGGGGATTATGAGATCGTTTTTGTGGATGACGGCTCGGGGGACGATTCCTGGAGGATAATGAATGAGATAAGGCTTGGGGATGAGAACGTGAAATGCGTAAAGCTTTCACGTAATTTTGGTGAGCATGCCGCCATTCTTGCGGGTCTTTCACGCTGCAGCGGCGACTGCGCCGTGACCAAGCAGGCGGATCTTCAGGAGGATTCCGAGCTGATCCTTGAGCTTTACGAAAGCTGGAAGCGCGGGAATAAGGTGGTATATGCGGTCAGGGAGGAGAGAGACGATCCGGCTCTGAAAAAGTTCTTCGCAAATATCTATTAT
Organism: Lachnospiraceae bacterium; assembly: GCA_003484785.1. Lineage (GTDB taxonomy): Bacteria > Bacillota > Clostridia > Lachnospirales > Lachnospiraceae > UBA2868. Next base: position 577 of record DNAD01000309.1, on the reverse strand, counting down.
ACGATAGTAAGGAAATTTATTGATAAGAACATGCCCCGGGGAGGTTTTGACTGTTACCTTCTGGACCGGCAGGTCATAGAGGTGCTGCTTGGGATGGAGGAGAAGAATTCCTCATTGACGCTTCAGGTGCTGTGGGTAGGCTTTTCTCCGGATCTTGTATATTTCCATCGCAAGGAGAGGGAGATCGGCAAGTCACGCTGGACCTTTGCCAAGAAGTTCAAGCTGGTGATGGATTCGCTGATGAGCTTCTCCTATTTTCCCATACGATTCATGTCCACGGTGGGGATAATCTGCGCGATAATCGCTTTTATCTGGATAATCGAGGTGATCGTGGAAAGGCTGGTGGTGGGGACACCCATTGCCGGCTGGGCGTCCCTTATGTGCCTGGTGCTTTTTTCCACCGGCCTCATCCTCCTTATGTTAGGCATCCTCGGAGAATACCTCTGGAGGACTCTGGATGCCGGCCGCAAGCGCCCTCCCTTCATTATCGACGAAACCACCGGTGTTGCTGACAGTGAATAACCCCGGTTAAGATAGCTGATAACAGCATAAATATTGTTACTATTCACAGCCGAAT
>DNAD01000360.1:5349-7019 GCA_003484785.1 Lachnospiraceae bacterium | reverse complement strand
ATGGGGATCTTTTTAAGTATGTTATCGAAGGCAAAGGCCCTCCTTAAGATCATGGGAAGCCCCTCTGTCTCCTTATAGGACTCTGTGATAAGCTCCGCCCTGGAAGCCTCGATCTCGGGAAGCTTTGCATAGAGATGCTCTACAAGCTTTGTTATCCTTTCGGTTTTCTCTGCCGGTCTGAAATTAAAAGCTGCCATTATATCTTCCTCCTTGACAAATTCGGTTATTCACCGTAGATACATTCCACATTATTTTCCCTGAACGCCTTAAGCCATTCCGCGGAAGGCTTTTTATCGGTAATAACAACATCAATATCCGAAAGGGGACATATGGTGGAAAGAGCCACCTTTGAGAATTTGCTTGAATCAACCGCGAGATAGACCTTCGAAGCCGACTTCAGCATTTCCTGTTTGATGCTTGAGACATCGTCGTTGCCGTCCATTACTCCCTTTTCGATGTCAAAGGCCTTACAGGATATGAATACCTTGTCTGCATTGTAAAGCCTTATTCCCTCTGCCGCTCTCCTTCCTAAAAGAGACATCGTCCCCGAGTTGAAAACCCCTCCCGTTGAAAGGATATTAAAGTCCGAAGTATCGGAAAGCTCTATCAGATTTTCTATCGAATTCGTGATCACTGTAAGATGCTTCTTCTGCCTCAGTTCCTTTGCGATAAACACAGAGGTGGTGGAGGCATCCAGTATGATATGATCCCCGTCCTTAATATTCCCTGCTACAAGCCCGGCTATTATCTGCTTGCCCTGCGGGTTCTCCTTCTGCCTCATATTAAAGGGAAGATCGATCCCGGGTTTGTCGTTGAGCACAGCCCCGCCGTAGCTCTTTATGATCTTACCGTAATCCGAAAGCTTCTCAAGATCCCGCCTTATGGTCTCCTCGGAAACTTCAAATTCCCTGCTCAATTCACTGACCACCACCGACTTTTCCTTCTGAAGCTTCTCAAGGATCTGGTTTCTTCTCTCAACTGCTAACATATAGATTCTTCCTCTCGGGAAAAGAGTGTTACTGTTACAACCTGTCGGCTGTGACAGCAACGGGTCGATCCCTCCTTAGAAAATGTATTTCCTGATCCCTTCGGCCGGATTGGCTATCACTGCGCTGTCAAGGAACATTCCTTTCTCTCCGGCATCATTTCTGGCCTTCTCTATCGCAGCCTCTACCGCCGATACGCTTCCGGTAAGAGTCATGTAGCTCTTTCCGCACATACCCTTGGCAAGCCTCAGCTCTATAAGCTCTACGATCGCGGTCTTTGCCGCTATATCCGCCGCCTCGATCATGGCGGCCACATCGTAGGTCTCCAGGATGCCGAGAGCATCTATTTTTGAGGGCTCCGCCGTGCCGTAAATAGCCGGAAAGATCGATTCGTGAGGGTTGCCCAGCACGAAGGTATCTATGAGCTTGTCCCTGCACAGCTCTGACGCCCTCTCAACCGAGCTTTTAACCGCGGCCAGTTCTCCGGCCACAAGGATCACAAACTTTCCGGGACAGGTGACCTCTGCCTGCAGAACCTCAACCTCGGCAGTCTTGGCCATCTCGTCGGCCGCAACAAACCCGCCTGATACAGTTGTGATCTCCACCATTCCAATCGCTCTTGCCATCTTCTGTTTCCTTCCTGCGCCGATCTGCGTCAGCAGATCGTGCGCTTAGCAACAATCC
>DNAD01000360.1:0-5231 GCA_003484785.1 Lachnospiraceae bacterium | reverse complement strand
CGCTTAGCAACAATCCCTGGATTGTCACACCTTTTATCAATGACTGCTTACGATAACCACTTCTTTATCGTCCGTCCTCTCAACGATCCCGTCTATCGAAGCATGGATCGCTGCTCCGAGACCTGCCGGAGCCTCACCTATCTTCTGCCCCTTTACTACTCTGTCCCCGGTCCTGACAATGACCGTGGCAGGAGCCCCGATATGCTGGTTCATCGGTATCCTTACCCTGTCAACCTTTATCACCGAATTGGTAAAGGGAGCGGGAACATCATAATCATAAAGCCCTACCCTTGACTTAAGCCTCTTTACGGGCACCTTTTTAAGCTCCCTGTCGGGGTCTACCCTGCAGGGCTCTTCGATCTTCTCTGCTCTTATCCCCGCGGCCCGCAGCCCGCTCTTGAATTCTGCGATAACGCTTCTCGGAGACAGCCCCTGCGGACAGGAATAGTTCTCACAGAGCCCGCAGCTTGAGCAGTAAGCGGAATTAATGAACACCGAAAGGTCACTTGCGTCATTGTTCGCAACAGCCCGCATTATCCTGTGCGGCTCTATGGGATGTCCCAGAGCATGCCTCGGGCAGAGATCCGTACAGGTTCTGCACTGGCAGCACGCGGATGATGCCCTGTGCTTTTCTATCTGTATATTCTTTACCATACGCTTCACCATGAAATGCTCCTTCGGCAGCACGATGACAGCGTTGGTTGTTTTCGTTATCAGCGTATCCTCATTCCCGAGCCTGCCCATCATAGGCCCGCCCATGATAAAGGCCGGCTCATCCGTGGTAAGCCTTCCGGCCTCTTTTATCACATCCCTGACCGTTGAGCCTACCGGAGCAAAGATCGAGATAGGATGCTCAACCTCACCCACCACGGATAAGAGCTTTGTATACACAGGCTCCTTCTCATGCACCGCCTTATAGATGTTGTACATGGTCTCGGTGTTATATACGACCACATTCTCATCGATGGGGATGCCGCCCGGCTTGATGACTCTTCCCGTTGTCTCATATATGAGGATCACCTCATCCCCCATGGGATAGGTGGATCTGACGGGACATACCCTTACCTTCGGATACTCCTTTATGACTTCTCTGCAGGCGGCTATGGTATGGACATGGGCATCCTTGATACCGATAACGGCTTCTTTTGCGCCCATGGCCTCCCTGACCTCGTCGAGCATCTGTACTATCTCAAAGGCCTTGTAATACAGGAACTGCCTGTGAGGCTTGAGAAGAGGCTCACATTCGACGCAGTTAAGTATCACAATCTCCGCCTTGTCGGTCATTTTGGCATAGGAGGGGAAGCCGGCCCCGCCGGCCCCCACAACGCCACCTTCTTTAACTATAGCTTTAAGTTCTTCGATCTGCATTATAAATCCTGTCCTTCGTCGATTATACCCACGATAGCAGCGTCTACGGGCGCATCCTGCATATCGCACCCTACCCTTGCCGCGCTGCCTTCTGCGACCAAAACCTTCTCGCCTATTCCCGCTCCGATGATATCGATAGCCACAAATCTGTCCTTATCGGCCTTCATGCCCTCGGCAGGCTCGACGATCATAAACTTATTGCCGATCAGTTTTTCACTTTTTCTGGTAGAAAACAGACTTCCTACAACCGTTCCAATAATCATAAGCTCTCATTTCTCACCCGAGGATGATCTGTGCCGTATCGCCCTGCTTTACCTGACAGGCGTTTGCCTCATCGGTGTCTATGTGCATTTCAAGGTCAAAGGATTTATCCACACGGATCTTAACCTTGTCAAGCACCGCGCCTCTCTCATTTCCCATCCTGACAGTCACGTAGTCACCATCCTTAAGGCCTGCGGCGCCCGCTTCCTCAGGGGTCATGTGGATATGCCTTGCCGCAACGATGCAGCCCTCTTGAAGATAAATAGCACCTTTCGGGCCCACCAGAGCTATAGGCGCCGATCCCGCAAGATCACCGGATTCCCTGAGGGGAGCCGGCACGCCCAGCGTCCTTGCATCGGTTGCAGAGATCTCCACCTGGCTCTGCTTTCTTACAGGGCCCAGTATCCTTACATTTTCGATGGCCCGAAGCTTGAGGCCCACCACAGTGCACTGCTCGTTTGCCGCAAACTGCCCTCCCATAAGATCCTTTTTCTTAGTAAGTGTGTAGCCCGGTCCGAAGAGCCTCTCCACATCCTCCTGCGAAAGATGGATATGCCTTGCAGATACACCTACGGGAACAGTCATTTTGGCCGGTTCACGTTCAGAGCTCTGAAGTGCCTCAAGAACCATCCTGGTTATCTGTTCTACATTATTATAATCATTCATATTACCTTAAGCCTCCGCACGGATTTGCTCCGGTGCACATAAGATACTTACTGCACCTTCGGCAGGATCATCTCTACATCATTGTGAGGTCTCGGGATCACGTGAGTGGCTATAAGCTCTCCGAGAGCTCCCGCACGGCTTGCGCCTGCCTCAACCGAAGATTTTACCGCGCCTACATCTCCGCGTACCATTACGGTCACAAGACCGGAACCGATCTTCTCTGTTCCGATGAGAGTAACGTTAGCTGCCTTACACATTGCATCGGCCGCCTCTATCGCTGCTACGAGTCCTCTTGTCTCTACCATTCCCAATGCTTCTAATGCTGCCATTTTTAATTCCTCCTTACAAAGTCTCAGTCTGGGATCTGTTCGTAATGATCTTTGCATTTACCCGAACAGTTCCTTAATTATTATGTTTCCTTGCGTTTTAAGATTCCGTCCCGTCCGGCGTCTGACAATACCGCCTTATTTTTCCAGATTGAAATCCGGCGGATCCTCACCGAGCACCTTCGCTTGTGAGGAAGGCTCTGCCTTTCCTTTAAAGCGGCTTGCGGACAGTTCTACTATCCTTACGATCTCCGGGTGTGGATTCGGGATAATACCGGTCGCAACCGGCTTTTTGATCGCCTGAGTGCTCCCCGCCTCCACAGCCTGCCTGACCGCGGAAACATCCCCTTCGATGACCAGAGTCACAAGCCTGCCGCCGAGCTTACGTTCCCAGGTGGACAGCGTCACATCCGCTGCCTTGCACATAATATCGAGAGCGTCGATGGCCGCCACAACTCCGGTAATTTCTATGAATCCATACGCTTTACCCATATTCAGGGCTCCTTTTCTGTACTGCACCGATTTGCTTTAGCAAATCGTGTGCTTAGGTGCAATCTTCAGATTGCACCGATTCGGTTCGCTGGTCGAACCGAATCATTTCCTTGCCTGCACCGATTTGCTGCAACTATTTATTATCCTTTGAATTTCGGCAGGATCTTCTCTACATCGCTGTGAGGCCTGGGGATCACGTGATTGGCTACCAGCTCACCAAGCTTGCTTGCCGCTGCGGTTCCCGCCTCAACAGAAGCCTTTACCGCGCCCACATCTCCTCTTACCATTACGGTAACGAGACCGGATCCGATCTTCTCCGTACCGATGAGGACAACCTCTGCTGCCTTTGTCATGGCATCGGCTGCCTCAATAGCTGCCGTAAGTCCTCTTGTTTCAACCATTCCTAATGCTTCCTGTGACATTGTTATACTCCTTTCTGCAATTCAGAGCTTTTCGTAACTGTTCAGTACCTTCACAATTACGAGCCGCAACAATAAATCCTGTCTGATCAGTCTCTGTCCAACGCACTGATAGGCATCATCTTTTCCGTTTCCCGGGTGGGTCTTGGTATGATATGCTTTGTTACGATCCCGGTATTGGCAAGGGCGACCTCCTCCGCAGCCCGCATGGCTTCCGTAACGTCCGCCACGCTTCCGCGAAACTTCACTGTCACCAGCAGGGGTACAGGCAGAGCGTCTGCATTGGCCGGCTTGTTCTTGTCAAATACCTCCAGATGAACATTTGCCGCCTTGCAGCCAGCGTCCGCGGCAAGAAAAGCGCATACCAGTCCGAAAACCTCCAGCAGTCCTACAGCTTCTTCCTGTTCATCTCTGATAATATCTTCCATACTCATACGCTCCCGGAACTCATGTATTGTTTACGACAGCGATCTTAAGCCCGCTCATGGCAAGATTGGTCTTAAGAGCTTCGTTAATCTGGTTAAGCGGGAATCTGTGAGTTATAAGCTCCGCCATCGGAAGCCCGATCCCCTTTGCTCTCCTTAAGAAATCAAAGGTGGTTGCGTAATCTCTTAAGGTATATACCCACGAACCCACAAGGGTTATCTCCTTTGAGCAGAGATCAAAGTGAGGATTTATGGTAGCATCTCCGCCGTTTACGAAGAAGCCCAGCTCACACAGACCGCCGCCGTTACGGATGAACTTGTAGATATTTGAATGGGCGTTGGGATTTCCGGTACACTGGAAAGCAAAATCGGCAAGATGGCCGCCGAAGCTGTCCTTGACCGCCTGAGTCAAAGCTTCGATCCCGTTATGATCCTTAAAGCTGACGGTATTCTCAGCGCCAAGCCGCTTTGCAAAGGCAAGCCTCTGTTCGTTTCCGTCAACCGCAGTGATATTCTGAACACCCATCGTACGCAGTACCGCTATACAGATAAGACCTATGGGGCCGCAGCCCTGAACAACGACTCTGCTGTTAAAGCGAAGGATACCCGTTGTCTTGGCTCTTTCTACCGCATGTACCAAAACCGCGCAGGGCTCGATAAGGATCCTGGAATCCAGATCCAGATCACTTACATTAAACACCGTGGATCCTCCCCTTATAAGGATATAATCCGAAAACCATCCGTTGAGATGAACATTGTCATCGGGAAGGAGCCCGTAAACATCGGCCTCACCCACGTTCTGCTTGTTCAGATCGAACATCGTTATGTCCGGATCGTCCTTGAAGATCATACAGGTAACCACCTTGTCCCCTATATGCAGATCCTTGCCGGCGCTGTCCTTCTTAACATTCTTTCCCATCTTAACGATCTCACCGGTACCCTCGTGTCCCAGCGCCACCGGGATAAGACCGAAGGGATCTCTCTTAAACTCGTGAGCATCGGTACCGCACACACCGCAGCCCTCAACCTTTACCAGGATATCATCGTCTCCCACATTGGGCATGGGGAATTCCTTTACCTCAAATTTCTCGAGCTCGGTAAGCATTGCCACATGCGCCACGGAGGGGATAGCCCCACCGGTTTTTGTATAAGACGGCGCTGCGGTATATGAAGAGCTCTGACTACCCGAAAGCTGACCCAGTATCTGCTTTACGATCTGTTCAACTTCCTGTTCGTTAACTGCCATAATCCGTTCTCCTTTCTGCGCCGATTTG
>DNAD01000160.1 GCA_003484785.1 Lachnospiraceae bacterium | reverse complement strand
CTTGACAATGACGTAAACATCGAGACCTTACAGTGGCTGCTTGACGGCATCAACGACGACATCTTCGTTGCAATGCCCGGCGGATTCTGCCACAGTGAAGAGTGGTATGCTTACATGAACGAAGGCAATGTTGCCGCCATCGGCGTTCCCCTCTGGTACCTCAACCGTTTCACCGACTACATGCCTGACCTTAAGGGCAAGATGTCCGTAAGAACCCTTCCCGTTTGGGAAAAGGGCGGCGCTAATTCCGCAGGTCTCGGAGGAACAGGTACTTCCATAACCAACCAGGCCAGAGACGTACAGCTCGCAAAGGATTTCCTGTATTTCGCAAAGATTTCCAGAGACGGCGCTATCAGAACCTGGACAGAGCTTGGCTTCGATCCTATCCGTAAGGACATCTATGATGATCCCGCTATGACGGCTCCCAACCGCTTCACCGATTATTTCGGTCCCGAGATCTACGATGTTATGGATGCTACCGCTGACGCTATCTCAAAGCTTTCAACCTCCAATCCTCTGTATCCCGAGGCTCTGACCCGTGTACAGAAGACGGTTATGTTCAATGTTCTCTCCGAAAAGAGCCAGACTCCCGAGGAGGCCTTAAAGCAGACCGCCGACGAGCTTCGCGCAATGCAGTAATGATGATATAAAATAAAATGTTTCCTGTATGCGGGAACAGTTTTCAAAACTGTTCCCGCAATTTCTTAAAAGAGGGATATTATGTCGAAACCAAACGATCATAAAACAGGGGGTATCCGGATGATCAAGGTGGCTCCGTACATCTTTACGGCTCCCTTTATCATTTATTTCCTGGTATTTTTTGTCTATCCTATAATACAGACCTTCTGGACCAGCCTTTGCCAGCAGGTTGGCTTTGCCCCCCCGAAATTTGCGGGGCTGGCCAATTACAAGCTGCTGATGGACGATTATTTTAAAATGGCGGTTCAGAACTCCACTATCTATACCTTTTTTACCTGCCTGATCCTTGTGCCGCTGCCGCTGCTTCTTGCGGTGCTTCTGGATTCCAGGTTCGTGAAAAGGTCGGAGCTCTTTAAGAGCGCGCTGTTCATACCGGCCCTTACCAGTGTTGTCATGGCAGGTCTTTTCTTTAAATATGCCTTTTCCTCCAATCCCGCGGCATTGATGAACGCCTTTATCGGGCTGTTCGGGATCCCGCCTCAGGGATGGCTTGAGAAGCGTGTGACGACCTGGATCGTTCTTGTGGTGTTCTGCGTATGGAAATGGCTGGGAGTTAATATCGTTTATTACCTTTCCGCGCTGCAGACTGTGCCTGCGGATCTATATGAGGCGGCCACCATCGACGGCGCCAATGCCTGGCAGAGATTTATGAATATCACTGTGCCGGGAGTAAAGCCCACCATCATCTATGTGCTGACGATCTCAATCTACGGCGGCTTTTCGATGTTCGCCGAGGCCTTTACCCTGTTTAACAGCGCAAGAACACCGGGTGATATAGGCGCTACCATAGTAAGCTATATTTACGCACAGGGCTTTAACCGAAATAACTTCGGTATAGCTTCCGCAGCCGGTATAACGCTTCTGGCAGGTGTTATGATAATCAATATCATCCAGCTGTCCATCACTGATCCGGTGGGCAAGAAGGAAAAGTAGGAAAACGGAAAGAGGGTGACATAGATGAAAAGTAAAAAAATCGGACTCAGCATACTGGCTACTCTGGTGATCGCTGTTTTTGCCGTTTGCGCGCTGATGCCTTTCTTCTTTCTGTTTATTTCCTCCTTCAAGCCGGGAAGTGAGATGATAAGAAACGGTCTTCAGTTCAAATTTGACTTTGAGAATTACAGCCTCGTAAACTACGGGCTTTTGAGAACGGAGCGGAACGGAATATACATCAGATGGTACATCAACAGTATTGTGATCATGGTGATACAGGTAGCCACGGGACTGTTCTTCTCATCCCTTGTGGGATACGGTCTTGCAAAATATGATTTTAAGGGAAGAAATGTTATCTTCCTTCTTGTGCTCATGGTCATGATGGTGCCGGTTGAGATATTGATCCTTCCTCTGTATAAGGAGATCAATATGTTTAACATGATAGATACCTACGGGGGCGTGGTGCTTCCCTTCGTAGTTCCCGCCACGGGCATTTTCTTCTTCAGGCAGTTTGCCAGCGGCCTGCCGACGGAGATAATGGAATCGGGGAGAATAGACGGCTGCGGTGAATTCGGCATATTCTTCAAGCTAATGATGCCCATCATGCTGCCTGCCTACGGCGCAATGACGATACTGCTTGCAATGGGAAGCTGGAATTCGATGGTATGGCCCATGATCGTTCTGAGAACCTCTGAGATGCAGACGCTGCCCATCGGTCTTCAGTCCCTGCTGACGCCCTACGGCAACAATTATGATATGCTCCTGTCGGGAGCGGTCATGAGCGTGCTGCCGATCATGGTGATCTTCCTGCTTAACCAGAAAACCTTCATCGCAGGTATGGCGGCCGGAAGCGTAAAGGGCTGAGTTTTAAACGCAAAAACAGAATTCGTTTCCTATATATAATACTAAAAACAGGAGAAAAAAATGAAGAAAGCTAAGATGATCCTGGACAAGGATTTTGTTGTTGGTAAAATAGACAAAAGGATCTACGGCTCCTTTATAGAGCATCTGGGACGCGCCGTTTACGGAGGCATATACGAGCCCGGACATCCAATGGCCGATGAGCTGGGGTTTCGAAAGGATGTCATGGAGTTCGTAAAGAAGCTCAATGTGCCGATAGTACGCTACCCGGGAGGAAATTTTGTTTCGGGCTTTCACTGGGAGGACAGCGTGGGGCCCAGGGATAAAAGGCCGAAACGCCTGGATCTGGCCTGGTTTACTACCGAGACAAATGAGGTGGGCCTGCATGAATTTGCCGACTGGGCGAAGAACGCGGGAAGCGATATAATGTACGCCGTAAACCTCGGCAGCAGGGGACCGGAGCAGGCCAGGGATATCGTGGAATACGCAAACCACCCCTCGGGCAGTAAGTTCTCTGATATGCGTATCGCAAACGGCAGAAAGGATCCCTTTAATATCAAGCTCTGGTGTCTGGGAAATGAAATGGACGGGCCCTGGCAGATGGGGCAGAAGACCGCGACGGAATACGGACGCATTGCCAATGAGGCAGCCAAGATGATGAAATGGGTTGATCCTTCCATCGAGCTTGTGGCCTGCGGTTCCTCCTCCACCGAAATGCCCACCTTCGGAACCTGGGAGCTTACGATGCTTGATGAGTGCTATGAAAACGTGGACTATGTGTCACTCCACCGCTACTATGGCAATCCTACCGCTGATACTCCGGGCTTCCTTGCAAGAACCATGGATATGGATGATTTCATAAAGAGCGTGGCATCGATCTGCGATGCCGTCAAGGGCAAAAAGCACAGCAAGCATGTGGTGAACCTGTCCTTTGATGAGTGGAACGTATGGTATCATTCCAACGAGCAGGATAAGGAGATCTGGAAGCAGGATAAGTGGAACCGTGCCCTTCCGCTCCTGGAGGATGTATATAACTTTGAGGATGCCCTTCTGGTAGGGTCGATGCTGATAACTCTGCT
>DNAD01000354.1:2047-6654 GCA_003484785.1 Lachnospiraceae bacterium | reverse complement strand
CCTCGTTAAAGGCCCAGAGATCCTCTATTGAGCCTCCTCCTCTCCCGATGATGATAACATCCGGACCGAGAGCCGAAAGAGCCCTTATCCCCCTTACTATGCTCTGAGCCGCTCCCTCTCCCTGAACCTTTGCAGGGTACAGTATCAGCTGAACATAGGGATTTCTCCTGGTGGAAATGTTTATTATATCCCTTATAGCCGCCCCGGTCTCTGCGGTAACTATACCTATTGTCGAAGGATATGCCGGTATACTCTGCTTGTAGCAGGGATCGAACATGCCCATTTCGGAGAGCTCCCTTTTCAGCCTCTCAAACCTCTCATAAAGGGCTCCGATCCCGTCAAGGCTGATCTGTCTTGCATACAGCTGATATCTTCCGTCTCTTTCGAAAACATCTATGCTCCCGGCTGCTACAACAGACTGTCCCTCTTCAAGCCTGAAGGAAAGCCCTCTTCTGTATTGCGCGAACATTACGCAGTTTATTCCGCTGTTTTCATCCTTCAGAGTAAAATAGATGTGACCCGAGGAGTGGTATTTGACGTTTGATAATTCGCCTTTTACATAAATAGAACGCAGCATAAAATCCTGCGTAAACATGTTTTTTATATAGGAATTGACCTGTGAAACCGAATAGGCATTTTTCATAAACAGACCTTTCGACCTAAGCCTCTTTTCCTGCCTTGCCAGCTATATTCCCGAGGATACCGTTTACAAAGGACGAAGACTCTTCCTGTCCGTATTTCTTCGACAATTCCACAGCCTGATCTATCGCCACGCCCACCGGAATATCATCGTCATACAGGGTCTCATAGACCGCAAGCCTTAAAACGGCCAGCTCCACCTTTCCCATGCGGGCAATATCCCAGCCCTTTGAGGCCCTTTCAAGCCTTTGATCGATCTCTGTAAGGCTGCCGGCGATGCGCTGGTATTTATCCCTGATATAGCTCATATCAGCCTCGGTGAAATCGGAATCTATACTGTCCTCATCCTCCGGCAGAGCTTCAAAATAAAGCCCAAGCTGTTCCTCCATCTCCTCGCGATGAAAGAACTCGCCCCGAAACAGCAGCCTGAAGACATGCTCTCTGATATCCTGTCTCTTCATACAGTGCCTATCCCTGCTTAGAGGTATCTATGCCTGCTATCCGGATGCTCACGTCCGCAACCTCAAGCCCGGTCATTCCCTCAATGGAATTTTTAACACGCTCTTTAACCTTTTTCCCGGTAACGGGGATATTATAACCGTAGTCCATGATGAGTGCCAGGCTCACGGAAACCACGGAATCCTCCACCTCAACGGTCACGCCCCTTGAAAGAGCTCTCCTGCCCACCTTTGTAATAACATCATTCGTTATATTTCCGACAATGGAGGCAACTCCCTCCACCTCAAGGGCGGCAATGCCCGCGATATAGGCAACGGCATCATCTGCTATACGGATCTCTCCCCCGCATTCCCCGGCATTTTTGTATCCGGAGCTTACTGCTTCCTTTGCCATTATAAAACCTCCTGTACTAAGGATCTGATCTGATCAGTTTTTCATCAATGCATTTTCGGCATCTGAAATATTATATCAGATAACCCGGCATTTGCAAACCGATACTGCTTTAAAGATAGAAAATGATCTCCCTCTGCTCCTCCACGGTTACGAAATTTACGGAAGTGTTCTCCAGATAGTTGAATATCTTCTGTTCCTCAAGAAGATATTCCTCCATGTCGTGATAGACGTCATAATCCGCACACTTCAGGGTTATGGTCGGAAGGTTCTGCTCATAGGCCTTTTCAAAGGCTCTCCTTAAGCCCTCGTCATCCACAGAGGTAAAATACAGTCCTTCCCTGACATAATAATTATCATCTATGGAATCACATTTCACAAGCGGAACGATCTCCTTTATATCGTGGGTCTCAAGGATCTCATCCGTAGTGATGCACAGATAATCGTAATTGATCTCGGGAGGCCTCAGGGCGTTTCCGTCATTGCTCTCGCCCACGAGCTTGTAGGAGGCGTCCCCCCAGGTGGTATCGACATGATAGTACCTGCCGTTTATCCTGACCATATCCCAGACATGAGCCTCGTTCTCCTTGACCGTTCCCTCCACCAGTGTACAGAATATCCCCAGTCTGTTGAGGATGTACTGCATGGCCTTGGCATAGCCCTGACATACGCTCCTCTGATTGACGAAAACGCTCAGTATGTTCTGATTGTTCGGTGCCCTCAGATCATATTCCGTATTCCTGATGATATACTCATATACGTTCTTTACTTTTGTGTACTCATCCCCGTCTGCGGGAATTGCGGCGGTACAGGCATAATAATACCGATCCAGCTCCGGCAGAAATTCCATGACCTGGCTCTGGGTCATGGTATAGGTTCCGCTCATGGCTATCCTTTCGACCACACCATCCCTCGTATAGGTTTTTATGGAATAGCCCTTCACATAGAAGATCTCCGGATGATCCACCAGCACGCAGGTAAAGGCATGGTCTATCATATCCGTATCCGTCGTTGAAAGGACCGAATCGTTCTCAAAGCCGGTTAAAAGCGTGTAAATCTCATCGTAAACCTCCTTCTCCTCATCGGAGACCATCATATAGTAATATCCGGAGGTAACATCCGAAAGCTCATCGAGCCTGAGACTCGTCATCCCCGAAGGCGAAAGCTTTGCGGCATTGTCAAAGGAATTCCACTCCGCCTCGTCATCGGTTATGGTGATCACATAATCCTTCTCATCCGAAACAAGATCGATCAGATCATCGTCGTCTCTGTCTTCATCATCCCTGAACCGAAGTTTTCCTTTCAGCTCGCCTGCGAACTCCGCTGCATCCTCCATCAGATCGCAGCCGGTAAGAACCAGAGGGGAAAATATAATAACTGTTGTTACAATAACATATGTTATGAAGTGTCGAAGGCTTGATCTTACGGCTTTTTTCTTATTTTCTTTATTCTCTGCTGAATTCTGCAAGCTCCAACCCTTCATTTCTCTCAAGTGTCATTTTCACGCTCCAGCTGTTAATAAATAACAGCAGGGGGTTACCCTTCAGATCCTGGATCTTTTTCATGTCCGAGGTTCCGCTCAGGCTGTCGATGTCCACGCTGTCTTTGTTTACTATCCACCTGATATGCTCATAGGGAAGATTTTCCAGCTTTATCTCCACGTTGTATTCGTTCTCGAGCCTGTACTTAAGCACCTCAAACTGCAGTACGCCCACGACTCCGACTATTATCTCCTCAAGTCCCGTATTGAGCTCATGAAAGATCTGTATCGCTCCCTCCTGGGCTATCTGGGTGATTCCCTTCACAAACTGCTTCCGCTTCATGGTATCCATCTGCCTGACTCTGGCAAAATGCTCCGGCGCAAAGGTAGGTATCCCTTCGTATCTGAAATTCTCCGAGGGAGAGCATACAGTATCCCCGATGGAAAAGATCCCGGGATCAAAAACTCCGATTATATCTCCGGCATAAGCCTCCTCAACCACATGGCGGTCCTGGGCCATAAGCTGCTGGGGCTGGCTGAGCCTCATCACGCGCTCCCCCTGGACATGTCTGACCTCCTCACCGGCATCAAACCTTCCCGAGCAGATCCTCATAAAAGCTATCCTGTCCCGGTGGGCTTTATTCATATTAGCCTGGATCTTGAAAACAAAGGCCGAAAAATCGTGGGTAAGGGGATCGATGATCCCGCAGTCTGCCATCCTCGGAAGAGGAGTTGTGGTCAGCTTAAGAAAATATTTTAAGAAGGTCTCTACCCCGAAATTGGTAAGGGCCGAACCGAAAAATACGGGAGTAAGCTCGCCTTTGATCACCCTTTGCGGATCGAACTCGTCACTGGCGCCGTCAAGAAGCTCTGTCTCCTCCATTAGGCCCGCAAGGGCTTCGGAGCCGAGAAGCTTTTCGATGTCCGCATCGTCAAGGGCGGCTTCCCTTGTATGTCCTTCCCTGGTACCCTTTTCGGTATCCGAAAACAGCAGTATCCTTTCAGTATTTCTGTCATACACTCCCTTGAAATTCTTTCCGGAACCGATGGGCCAGTTTACCGGGCAGGTGGATATACCAAGCTCCTTTTCTATCTCGTCCAGCAGATCAAAGGTATCGTTGGCATCCCTGTCCAGCTTGTTGATAAAGGTAAAGATGGGGATCTTCCTCATAACGCATACCTTAAACAGCTTCCTTGTCTGGGCCTCCACCCCCTTCGAGGCATCTATCACCATGACCGCCGAATCCGCAGCCATAAGAGTCCTGTAGGTATCCTCTGAAAAGTCCTGATGTCCGGGAGTGTCAAGTATGTTTATGCAGAAGCCGTCATACTCAAACTGCAGGACCGAGGATGTTACGGATATTCCTCTCTCTTTCTCTATCTCCATCCAGTCGGAGACCGCATGCCTTGCCGTCGCCTTACCCTTTACGGAGCCTGCCAGATTTATGGCTCCCCCGTAAAGCAGCAGCTTTTCCGTAAGCGTAGTCTTACCCGCATCGGGATGCGATATGATCGCAAAGGTACGTCTTCTGTTTATCTCTTCGGTATAGTCACCGCCCATTGTCTTTCTTCCAATCTTTTTATTTTTTTATTTGAGCTGCCTGGCAAAAGCCCTCCGGACAGCTCATGATATGATATC
>DNAD01000354.1:0-2037 GCA_003484785.1 Lachnospiraceae bacterium | reverse complement strand
ATATCGCCTGTTATTAATATTGGGACCTATGTAAAGTACGGCAGTTTTTTAAAAATCAATTATCGGATCGCCCGCTATTTTACCTTCCGGGCCCAGATATTTAAGCGTGGTCGCCGCTATATCCGCAAAAGTATTCCTGGTTCCGTAGTTTTTCGGAACAACAGGCCTGCCATACATCAGCAAGGGCACACATTCCCTGGTATGATCGGTGGAAGCGCTAAAGCAGGGATCACAGCCATGATCCGCGGTGATCATCAAAATATCGTCTTCTCTCATCTGCTCATACAGCTGCGGCAGCCTGTCATCAAAATATGCCACAGCCTTCGCATAGCCTTCCGCATCCCTTCTGTGGCCGTAGAGCATGTCATAATCCACCAGATTGACAAAGAGGAGCCCATTAAAATCCTTCTTCATGTATTCAATGGTCTTGTCGATACCGTCCGCGTTCCCGGAGCTGTATACGTACTCGCTGAGGCCCCTTCCGGCAAAGATATCATGAATCTTTCCCACGCCTATGCAGTCAAGGCCTGCGCCCTTGATTATATCGAGCATGGTATCCCCCGGCGGAAGCAGCGAAAAATCGTGCCTGTTGGTGGTTCTTCTGTAATTTCCGTTTTCGCCGACAAAGGGCCTTGCTATCACTCTTCCTACCCCATGCTCGCCCGTAAGGATCTCTCTTGCTATCCTGCAGTCCTCATAGAGCTCCTCAAGAGGGACGACCTCCTCATGAGCCGCTATCTGGAATACGGAATCCGCCGAGGTATACACGATGAGCTTTCCGGTCCTTACATGCTCGTCACCGTATTCATTTATCACTACGGTTCCCGAATAGGGTTTGTTGCACAGCACGCCCCGTCCCGTCCGTCTCTCAAACTCATCAAGGATCTCGGAAGGAAAGCCCTGGGGATATACCGGCAGAGGCTTTTCGGATATTAATCCCGCTATTTCCCAGTGCCCTATGGTAGTATCCTTTCCCTTTGAGGCCTCCCTGAGCCTTGCAAAGGCCCCGACAGGCTCCTTTTCATTCTCGGCATAATCCACGCCGTCCAGGTTAAAAAGCCCGAGCTTCCTGAGATTATCAGCCTTAAAATATTCATTCCTCCAGCATGAGAGCAGGGTATTTGCCCCTTCATCGTTAAAATCGGCCGCATCCAAAGCACCCCCGCAGCCAAAGCTGTCCATAACAATAAGGATCACTCTTTTCTTTTTATTATCCATATCCGCCCCGTCCTTCTGTCCGCGCCCCTCTTTAAGGGATCGCGCGCTTATATATGTAACCTCCATGCCCTGTCAGCTCCGATTATTTTAGCATAGACTCCCCGTCTTTTCCATAAGGAGCAATAATATCGGTTTATATTTAATACAATTTTCAGAAAAATAAGCCTTCCCTGCGATGTTTTTATAATATTGCCGAACCAGCTCGAATAAAATCTACAGTTTTATCCACAACGGCGAAATAATCATTACAAAAACTTGTGTTTTCAAGTTATCCACAGTTTCCACACAGCAAAAATCCACTTAAACAGGGCTTTTCGGGCGAATAATCTGAAATTGGCGCAAAGTTTATATTATGTCTTAATATCATACGGTACTGTGGATAACCTCGTGTAATCTCTCTCTTTTTCCATGTTTATGTCTAATTGTTTTACATAATTTCAGGTATATTGCGTATGTTATTTTATGGTCATACCCTTTGTTATGATATGAGGGGCATTCAGAACCGGGTGAGCCGGCAAAAAATACGGTAGAAATGTCATACTATGTGTCCAAACCCCTAATAGAAAAGATCCGCGGAAAACCGCGGATCTTTTTTTATATTGCCATTAACAATAACCTTTTATCGATCATTTTTTACAGGAAAATCACCCTGATCAAAGTGAGATCATTTTGCATCCTTTATCGAGAAGGATACACGTCCCAGCTTGTCCTTTCCAAGGCATTTAACCTTTACTTCGTCTCCCAGAGTAAGCACATCCTCAACGTGATTGATCCTCTCCCTTGCGATCTTTGAAATATGAACCATTCCTTCCTTGCCGG
>DNAD01000020.1:4111-8511 GCA_003484785.1 Lachnospiraceae bacterium | reverse complement strand
TGCGAACATACTTATGTCCATAACGGCTCTTATGGTAAATCTGATCTGCTACTGGATAGACAGCCGCTTTTACCGCCGCTTTACCAGGTCAGTGGAGGCAGGCCTTAGAATGGCTCTGGTCCGAAAGCTTCAGGTGCTGTCTATGCAGTACCATACCAGGGCTCAGTCCGGGGTGGTGCTCTCCAAGGTGGCCTCAGATGTACAGTTCATACAGATGCTTCTCTATGACCGCTTTATGGAGGTGCTGTATTTCTGCGAGGATGTGCTTTTTATCATCATTGTCGCGATCACTACCTTCCCCCTGATGCTTGTTTTTTACATTGTGATCCTTCCGCTGTTCTATTTTCTGCTGCGTCATTTTTCAGGTCCTCTGCAGGAAAGCCGCGCGGGAATGCGGCACCAGAACGAACAGGTGAACGCGGCGGTCAAGGAAATGCTGGAGTTGGAGGGGCTGACAAGGTCACACGGACTTCAGAAGACTGAATACAAAAATATTTCCAGAAAGGTAAAAAGCGCACAGCAGGCAGCTGTCCTTTATGACCGCCGGACCGTCGTCGTCAACAATGTTACCTATGGCGGTTTCCAGGGCCTTCGTCTGCTGTCCTTAAGCTTTGCGGCCCTGCTTACGGCGGGGGGCTATATAAATGTAGGCACCCTTGTCCTTTTTCAGTCGATCTTCGACCTGATGATCAACAATGTCCAGAGGATGCTTGATGCGGTGCCTCTGATCACCCAGGGCTACGACAGCCTGGTCAGTGTCAATGAGATCCTTAACTCTGACGATATCAGCCAAAACGGCACTGAACTGCTGTCCGAGCCTGTACGGGGCGAGATAGAGTTTAAGAACGTTTCCTTCGGCTATGAAGAGGGAAAGGCTCCCGTGCTTCAGGATATAAGCTTTAAGGTGCCCGCCGGAGGAAGCGCTGCCTTTGTGGGCAAATCAGGAGAGGGTAAAACGACGATAATGAGCCTTCTGCTGGGGCTCTACAGCCCCCGGGGCGGTGAGATCCTCATAGACGGAGTAAATCTTGATCTGCTGGATAAAAATGAATATCGCAGGAATATCGCCGTAGTGCCGCAGAACACCGTGCTGTTTTCCGGTACCCTTTGGGATAACCTGGTTTACGGATTGAATTATGTCAGTACGGAAAAGGTCATGGACGTTATAAACCGCGCCGGGCTCAGGGATTTTCTGGAGAGTCTGCCGGAGGGCCTGAATACCCCTGTACAGGAAAACGGAGGCAATCTTTCAGGAGGACAGCGGCAGCGCATCTCCATCGCCAGAGCCCTCTTAAGGGAGCCGAAGATAATACTTCTGGATGAGGCCACCAGCGCTCTTGACAGTATCAGCGAGCGCCAGGTACAGGACGCTATCGATGCCATGATGGGCGGCTGCACCGTCATCATGGTCTCCCACAGGCTGAGCACCCTTCGCCGCGCCGATACCGTATACCGGATCGACCGCGGAACCCTCGTAAGCTACGAAGACCTTGACCGGGTGATCGCCGATATGGAATGACCCCCGGGTATCTGTTTTACTGCGTGACAGCGAGTCGGACAGGCTGATGAAATATCTGCTTCCGGAAGCGATGGGAAAAATGTGCATACAGGGATCCCGGCAGGAGATAATTTTTTAAGGAAATTGCCCTGCGGAAATAGGTATTGTACTTGTAATTGCCTCAGATAAATGATATAATTTTATTTGTTTTAAGGGAGTATAGCTCAGCTGGGAGAGCGTCCGCCTCACACGCGGGAGGTCACGGGTTCGAGCCCCGTTGCGCCCACTACCAACATACGGGAGTCTGCCCATCCTTCAAGGGCTAAGGGGATCAGAGAAATGATCCCTTTTTGCTACCATATTGTCACAGTCTTCCGGGCTGTGAACAGTATCTCTTTTTGCAACTCATCCATAGTCGGGAGGGAGCTTATGCCGGGGATCCGGGACATTGCGGAGCGCGCAGGCGTATCCATTTCAACCGTATCTAATGTACTTCACCATAAGAACAGCGCCTCGGAGGAGACCAGGGAAAAGATCTTTGCCATTGCCGAGGAACTGGGCTATGAGATCCCCTCCGCAAAGGAGAAGGGCGTCCGCACAATCCTCTTTAATCTGAGCGATTTTGATACCCTGTATTATCTGGACATTCTTCACGGCATCAGTGATTATGCATACGCAAAGGGCTACAGCTTCTTAATCTCCACCGGCGAAAATTTTCCCCACTTCTCCGATCCGGAGAAGGTCTGCGGCTGTATTGCTAATGATGTCAATACCACAAGCGCTATGCTAAAAAAGATCGCGGACAAGGGGATCCCGATGATCGTTCTTGACAGAGAGCTTGAGCATCCCAGGATCAAAAGCATCGTTGTAAATAACTATGCGGCGGAGAAGCAGCTTGTGGAAGGGCTTATCGGAGCGGGCTACAAAAAGTTTGCCTTTCTGGGAGGGCTTGATACCGCGGATACAAAGGAGAGATTTGCGGCCTTTCGGGATGCCCTTAAGGAAAACGGGCTGATCTTTTCCAGAAACGACTACTACGAAGGGGACTGGCGGGAAAAGAGCGGAGCCCAGGCGGCAAGGCTTTTAATGCTTTCCGAGGAGATGCCGGAGGTTCTTATCTGTGCCAATGACATGATGGCCATAGGGGCGATACGCAAGTTTCAGGAGGACGGCCTGAGGATCCCCGAGGATATCGCAGTTACGGGCTTTGATGATGTCATAATCTCAAGGTACACCGAGCTTACTACCGTTGCGGTGCCGGACTATGAAAGAGGCTTTCTTGCGGCACAGGCCCTCATCGATATCCTGGAGGGCAGGGGGGATTTTGAGACCGTACGGATAGGCGCAAGGGTCAAGTGGAGAAAGAGCACAAAGGTTTTTCGTAAACAGTAAGTAAAACCCCGGTAGTTTTTACTAAAATACAGTTGATTTTACTAAAATGAAGGCACGAAGCGGTGATAACGTATAAACCGCTGTGCCTTTTTTGTGTATTTTATACAAAAAAAAAGATGGGGATTGTGCAAAAAGTGGCGAACATACCATAATTAGATCATGTTAAAAACGGAACCCAATATATGGGAATATTAAAGGAGGAAATTCTAATGAAAAAGAAATTACTTGCAATACTGCTTTCAGCGGCTACCCTTTCCATGGCGCTTGCGGGCTGTGGAGCTGCTGCACCGGCTACGGATGCTTCAGCATCTGCTCCTGCGTCATCCGATGCTTCCGCACCGGCTGAGACTCCCGAGGGAGGGATACGTCTGGTAAACAATAAGGTAGAGGTTGACGCCGGCCTTAAGAAGCTTGCGGCAGCATATGAGGAAGAGACAGGTGTTCCGGTTGTGATCGAGTCTCTCGGCGGCGGAATTGATACCCAGGCAACCCTGAAGGGCTACTATCAGGCAGATAACATGCCGGATATCTTCGTATTCGAGGGCGACATCCACTATCCTACCTGGGAAGGCCTTCTTGCAGACCTCTCCGATGAGGAATGGGTAAACGATACGGAAGCCGAATATGTAGCTGACGGAAAGGTATACGGTTTCCCGACTACCACCGAAGCCATCGGCCTTGCATACAATGCCGATATCCTTGAAAAGGCAGGCGTTGATCCCAAGAGCATCACCGGTCCCGACAGCATGAGAAAAGCTTTTGAAACAATCGATGCCAAGAAGGATGAGCTTGGACTTACAGCAGTTGTAGGCTACTATACAGAGTCCTCACAGCTGTGGTGGTCACCCGGACAGCACATCTTCGGAACCTATTTCGATTCCGGTCTTGCGCGTGACGACACAACCTACATCGATCTCTTCAAGGATGGCGGAAAGCTTGATATGGAAAGAGCTCTTCCCTGGGCAAAAATGGTTGCTCTGTTTAACGAATTTACCGATCCCGCAGGTGTATCGGGAACCTATGACGCTCAGGTGCTGGGCTTTGCTTCCGGAAAATATGCGTTCGTAACCCAGGGCTCCTGGATCGGAGCAACCCTTGTAAACGATGACAAGGACGCTTATGAGGCAGCAGGCAGCTTTGAGATCGGAATGATCCCTTATGCTTTCATCGAAGGACAGGATACGATCCTTACAAATTCACCCAACTGGTGGGGAGTATTCAAGGACGGAAACGTAGAAGAAGCAAAGAAGTTCCTTGCATGGTGCGCAAAGGATGACGGCGGACAGCAGATCCTTGCCGAGGATTGCGGCTTCATTTCTCCTTATGCTTCAAACACACACGCGGCTGACGATCCTTTTGCAAAGACTATAGCCGAGTATACCGCAGCAGGCAAGACCTCTTCCTGGCATTGGCTGTCAATGAAGGAAGGCATCGGCCAGAACGCTACCGGTGTTGTATTCCAGGACTATGCAATGGGTAACTTCCCTGATCCTGAGACCTTCCTTGATAC
>DNAD01000020.1:2208-4020 GCA_003484785.1 Lachnospiraceae bacterium | reverse complement strand
GCTAAACCTTCACGAGACACTGTTCTGTAACGCAAACGGTTACATCGGAATCCGCGGGACGCTTGAGGAAGGCGTCCCCGCGGGGTTTCCGACGATGCGGGGGCAGTATCTGGCAGGAGCTTACGAGATCATCCCTATGAAGCAGGCAGAGAGTCTGTGCAATCTGGTGGAAAAGAAGCAGACGATGCTTAATATCTGCGATACCCAGACCATAAGGCTTTCGATCTGCGGCGAGGATTTTCTTCCCGCCGAGGGAGGAGTTGTTTCGGCAGAGCGGATCTTAAATATGGATGAGGGCTATACAGAGCGGAGGACCCGCTGGAAGAGCCGCTCTGGCAGGGAGGTGAATGTCCGCATCCGCCGCATGGCTCACTTCGGAACAAAGGAGCTGTTTACCATCGAATACGAGGTTGAGGCTCTTAATTTTTCGGGAGAGGCGGTATTTGATTCCTTCCATATCGCCGAGGTACAGAATTACTCCGATCCGGACGACCCGCGTCTTGCGGATGAAAGCCCCTGTTATCTTAAACTGGTTGAGCAGGGCTTTCGGGAGGAGGTATCCTTTTCCGTAACTGAGACAAAGGAAAGCGGGGTTCGCATCGCAGCTGCGACAAATCATGTTATCATATCGGAAGCAAAACCCTTCAGCATGATCAGAGAGGAAGGCGGGGCGCTTATCACCAGACTCCGTATCCCAATGATACAGGGAGAGAAGATCACCGTTCTTAAATACGCCGCCTTTTCCGATTCGATCCGGGAAAAGGATCCGAAGGCGAAAGCAATGCAGGTGCTTGCCGATGCGATAAAGCAGGATATCAAAGACCTGTATGAGGCTCAGAAACGTTTCCTTTCGGATTTCCACAGCCGTTCGAATATGGAGATAAACGGGGATAAGGAGCTTGAGGATGCGGTACGGTTCAATATGTACGAGCTTCTGCAGGCGGCTCCCCATGATGCTCATTCCGGGATAGCGGCCAAGGGACTTTCCGGAGAAGGCTATGAAGGACATTTTTTCTGGGATACGGAAATGTATGTGGTTCCCTTCTTCCTTCTTACAAATCCGGAGCTTGCGAAAAACATCATCTCGTTCCGTTATGCCACGCTTAAGCAGGCCAGAGAGAATGCCGCTCTTTTAGGCCATAAAAAGGGCGCGCTGTATCCGTGGCGCACCATCACGGGCGTCGAGTGCTCGGGCTATTTCCCCAGCGGGACGGCAGCCTATCATATAAACGGCGCCGTTTCCTATGCGGTCATCCAGTATTATCTGACCACGCTGGATGAAGCCTTCCTTAAGGAAATGGGGCTTGAGATACTTATAGAGACTGCAAGGCTGTGGCTTGACACCGGTGTCTATGACAGACAGGGCAGGTTCAACATCCTTGAGGTCACGGGGCCTGATGAGTATACCTGTATGGTAGACAACAATTACTATACGAACGCATCGGCAAAGTATAATCTGTCCCATGCCGCAAAGCTGTATGAAAAGCTTTCGGGTGACGAAGAGGTTAAGAAGCTTTCCGAAAGGCTGAAGCTTTCGGAAGAAGAGATAGATGAGATGAAGAAGGCCGCCGATAATATGTACCTTCCTTATGATGAGGAGTACGGGATCAATCCCCAGGACGATTCCTTCCTGAAGAAACCTGTCTGGGATCTTGCGGCAACACCGAAGGAGGAATTCCCTCTCCTTCTGCATTATCACCCGCTTCATCTGTATCGCTATCAGGTCTGCAAGCAGGCTGACACGGTTCTTTCCTATTTCCTGTTCCCCACTCTTCAATCCGCGGAGACCATGGAAAAGAGCTTCAGGTATTA
>DNAD01000020.1:1955-2177 GCA_003484785.1 Lachnospiraceae bacterium | reverse complement strand
GATCACCACACATGATTCTTCCCTTTCCACCTGCGTATTCAGTATGACGGCATCGATGCTGGGGCTTAAAAAGGAGGCGCTTTCCTATTTCGGGGATTCGGCCAAGCTCGATCTTATGAACCGGCACAAAAACACGAAGGACGGGGTTCATACGGCCAATATGGGCGGCTGCTATATGGCTATCGTAAATGGGTTCGCAGGGCTTCGGGTCAGCGATGACGG
>DNAD01000020.1:1597-1883 GCA_003484785.1 Lachnospiraceae bacterium | reverse complement strand
CTTCCCGAAGGGCTTACCGGGTATTCCTTCCCCTTTGTCTTCAGAGGAAGAAGGCTTAAGCTTTCGGTGAAAAAGGATGAGATATCTCTTGAGCTTATTTCGGGAGAGGCTTTAAGCTTTGGCTTTAAGGGAAAGGCCCAGAGGATAGAAGAGGAGGGACTATGGACATACAGGCTGTGATATTTGATCTGGACGGGGTACTGGTACATACGGACCACTTCCATTATCTTGCATGGAAAGAGCTCAGTGACGAAAAGGGGATCTTCTTTAATGAGGAGATCAACCA
>DNAD01000020.1:867-1418 GCA_003484785.1 Lachnospiraceae bacterium | reverse complement strand
AGTATCTCAGCAAAATGACTCCCGCCGATGTTTCCGGCGAGGTGCGGGATACCCTTGATAAGCTTAAGGAAAGAGGGCTTAAGCTGGCAGTCGGCTCCTCCAGCAAAAACACGGGATTCATTCTGGAAAAGACCGATCTTTTGCATTATTTTGACGCGGTATCGGACGGTACGATGATAACGAGGACCAAGCCCGATCCCGAGGTGTTTCTGTTAGCCGCAAAGCTTTTGGGAACAGAACCCGGGAAATGTCTGGTCGTTGAGGATGCCGATGCCGGGATCGAAGCGGGAAAGGCGGGCGGAATGCTTACCGCAGCTTACGCGGAGGCGGTAAAGAGCAAAAAGGCCGACTATAATCTTGACCGCTTTTCGGATATATTAAAACTTTAAACCTTACAAGTGGGGGTAAATCTATGAATACTGGTTTAAACAGACTGCTTTCTCCGATCCTTCTGATCGGCGGGGCAGTGCTTCTAATAATTTCGCTGGCCATGGATTTCGGCGGCAGCCAGTCAACGGCAAGAGGTCCTATGCTGGTTATCGGGATCCTGG
>DNAD01000020.1:0-810 GCA_003484785.1 Lachnospiraceae bacterium | reverse complement strand
TTTTTTTGTCGGGCTTTATCTGTTCCCGACCTTAAAGCACCACAGGAAGATAATATACTTCATCTTCCTTTTCCCGCTTTTGTTCACCTTCGCCGTGACCGTGATCATTCCGCTGGTTCTGGGTATCTGTTATTCCTTCACGGACTGGACGGGTATCCGCTTTGACAACATAGTTGGCTTTCAGAATTACACCACGATGTTTAATGATCCGGCATTTATCTGGTCGATAGTCATCACCTTCATCTTTGTGGTGCTTAACATGGTCCTTATAAATCTCGTGGGCTTTCTTCTGGCTCTGCTGTGCACCTCGGGCATAAAGGGCGGCGGGTTTTTCAGAGCCTCCTACTTCCTGCCCAACCTGATCGGCGGGATCGTACTGGGTTATATCTGGCAGTTCGTTTTCAGCAACGTTATCATAGGTCTGACGAACAACATATCATGGCTGGCGCAGACAAAGACTGCTCTGTTTGCCATCGTGATCGTTTACATCTGGCAGTACGGCGGATATATAATGCTGATCTATATAACGGGACTTACCCAGATTCCCGGGGATGTGCTGGAGGCGGCAAGGATCGACGGCGCGACACCGTTTCAGACGCTTTTGCAGGTCAAGATCCCGATGATCGCATCGACCTTTACGATCTGTACCTTCCTGACACTTACAAGCGCCTTCAAGCAGTTTGATGTTAACATGGCCCTTACTAACGGCGCAGGCTCGGTTCCAAGCTTTATGGGAAATTACCTTTCAAACGGTACCCAGATGTTAGCGCTCAATATTTATAACACCGCGATCTCAAAGAACAATTATGC
>DNAD01000341.1 GCA_003484785.1 Lachnospiraceae bacterium | reverse complement strand
ATTCGGCTGTGAATAGTAACGTTAAACACACAAATAGGAGGCGGATTAATTATGATTGAAACAGATAAGGACCTGTCCCAGTTTGCATCGATCTATATCGATCGTCTTACTGAGAATATTAAGGAACATGCAAATCCCGACTTTACGCTGCTTCCTGTGATCTGCTATGATGCATATGAGCTCTCACAGGAGCTTACTCAGGAGATCACGGGATATCCGTCAGCTTTTTCGGCCATAAACGGTGACCCGAATACTCTGGTACAATTTGCCGAAGACTATGCGAGGGTTGGAATAGACCAGTTCGACGATCTCTGCAGAGAAGCCCTTCTGGATTTCCTGAACCTTATAAACGGTCTTTTCGTGGTCTATCTTTCACATAACGACCTCTATGAGCTGAGCCTCAGCGCTCCGGTAAACGGCGAAAACAATATTTCACTCGAGGCTGACCAGAACGGAAACATCTATGCGATACCCGTGGAATTTCCCTACGGCGTGGTTACCTTTGTTCTGGCCGAGCCCCATGAATTTGTAAGAAGCCGGGCGGAATAAACGTTTCTTCGGCTCATTACCGTCCCTTTAGCAGGACACTTTCTACAAGATCACGCATTTCAGAGATCTCACAAACCTTGTCATGTAAGATACCGGCATTTCTTATCTCGCTGACTGCGGAAGGAATGCCGGTTTTTGACAGCTCCGACAGCCTGTCCACCGCCTCAAGGTCATCCTGTAAAGCCTCTCCCGTAATGGCCAGAAAAACGTTCTTTGCAAACTTATAAGGGCTTGCGGTGGAAACAATCACATTCGGAGTATCATCCCCGCTTTCCTTTCCGTATAAGGACTCGGCAAAGGAGGCAACGGCCGTATGCGTATCGATCACATAACCGCTCTTTTCAAAAACCTTCTTAATTTCCGCAAATACTTCCTCTTCCTCTGCATAGGCCCCGTAAAAACCGGAAAGCCCTTTTTTCATATCATCTGTTATTGTATACCTTCCCTCCTGCCTTAAAGAATCCATCAGCTCCCTGTTCTTTTGCGCATCGTTACCGGCAATATGATATATCAGCCTCTCAAGATTGCTGGAGATGAGTATGTCCATGGAGGGCGAGCTGGTAAGTACAAACTCTCTGTTCCTGTCATAGGTCCCGGTCTTAAAGAAATCATAGAGAACATTATTCCTGTTGGAGGCGCAGATGAGCCTGCCCACGGGAAGCCCCATCTGTTTTGCATAATATGCGGCAAGGATGTTTCCGAAGTTGCCTGTGGGGACGGTAAAGTTAAGCTTATCCCCTGCCTTTATTGCGCCGTTCTTCATCATCCTTCCGTAAGCATAAACGTAATAGGCGATCTGGGGAACCAGCCTTCCTATATTGATCGAGTTGGCCGAGGAAAAAATATATCCGTTTTTCTCAAGCTCTGCCTTAAGCTCTTCATCGGAAAAGATCTCCTTAACCCCGCTCTGACAGTCATCGAAGTTGCCTTTTACCCCATATACCCCTGTATTGCTCCCCTTCTGGGTGACCATCTGCAGCTCCTGGATATGGCTAACGCCCCCCTTGGGGTAAAATACCATGATCTGTGTTCCTTCGACATCGGCAAAGCCGGCAAGAGCAGCCTTCCCGGTATCTCCGCTGGTGGCGGTCAGGATAACGACCTTCCTGTCAATATTGTTCTTTTTTACGGCCGTGGTTAAGAGATGAGGCAGTATGGAGAGAGCCATATCCTTAAAGGCAATGGTCTTTCCATGGAAAAGCTCAAGGAAATATTTGTCCCCCTTCTTTACAAGCAGAGCCTTCTCCTCAACGTCAAATTTGCTGTCATACGCCCTTTCCACGCAAAGGCCCAGCTCTTCTTCGGTAAAATCGTCAAGCAAAAGCCTCATTACACGGCAGGCAGTACTCTTGTAATCCATTCCCCCAAGCTCATCAAGGTCAAAATCGAAGGCCGGAAAATGATCGGGCACAAAAAGCCCTCCGTCGTCCGCAAGTCCCTTTATTATAGCCTCCGATGCGCTGAGCCGTTCTTTTCCTCCGCGCGTACTCGTATAAATGATCCCCATCTTATTCTCCTTATCCTGAGGATCTGTTGAAAATAACTTATGTGTATGTTATTTTGCAACAGCTCCCAAACCGTTACGGATTTCCATGCTCCGGCACTCGTTAGCCTTACTGCCCTCTGAGTCCCGGATCATACTGATTCCTTTTTCTATGCCTTATCCGACCCTTGCGGTGAAGCCGCCTCAGCCTTCTGTGCCCTGGCGTCCCTCATATCTCTCAGCTTCTTACCCAGAAGGACAGCGCAGACTATGATCCCTATTGAGATAAGGAAAAGCAGAAAATACGATAAGAACATATTGATAAACGATACCATTTTATTCCTCCTTTAGATCGCCCCCGTCATCAATGAGGAGCGTTTCTTCAGCACTGTCCGCGGCCTTTGTGGCAAGCCGGTCGCACCGCTCATTCTCGGGATGGCCGACATGGCCTTTCACCCAGATAAAGCTCACTTTATGAGGCTCCATAGCCTTAAGCAGCCGTTTCCACAGCCCGTCGTTAAGAACCGGCTTTCTTTGGGAATTAACCCACCCGGAACGAAGCCAGGAATCTATCCAGTGTTTATTGAAGGCATCCGTCA
This sequence comes from Lachnospiraceae bacterium, assembly GCA_003484785.1. Lineage (GTDB taxonomy): Bacteria > Bacillota > Clostridia > Lachnospirales > Lachnospiraceae > UBA2868. The sequence goes on along the minus strand of DNAD01000341.1, from coordinate 1,430 downwards.
CATATCTGGAATCCGAGACCACCTCGACCTCACAGGGCTTAATAAGAGCCTCCAGCCCGGTTATCACGCCCATGAGCTCCATGCGGTTATTAGTGGTCTTTTTATAACCGGCGCTGTATTCTCTCTCATGGAGAATGCCTTTGCTGTCTGTATACTGAAGCAGTGTGCCAAAGCCTCCGGGCCCGCTGGGATTTCCCCTTGCGGATCCGTCGGAAAAAAGCCTGACCTTCATACTAAGCCGTCAGCCTCTTTAAAATCTCGTTGGATTTTCTGTAAATATCCTCGGGATCCTCTCCTATAAAGAATTCACCGCTCTCATACAGGATCTTTCCGTGAACCATCGTAAGCTTCACATTCTGCTTGGATCCGCTATATACAATGTTCTTTGCGATATTATTCAGAGGCTGCATATTGGGCTGGTGAAGATCGATCATTACGATATCGGCTTCCTTTCCGGCCTCAAGCACATCCGCGTCCAAAAGCCCCATGGCCTTAGCCCCGTTGACCGTAGCCATCTTAAGCACCTTAAGGGCGTCCACAGCCGAGGCATCATTTTCCTTAAGCTTGGCAAGGCCGGTGACAAGAAACATCTCCCTGAACATATCAAGACAGTTATTCGAGCTGGGGCCGTCCGTTCCTATGGCCACGTCCACCCCGGCATCGAGGAATTTCTGAATGGGAGCGACGCCGCTTGCAAGCTTTACATTGGAACCCGGATTGGTGACCATGATAAGACCCCTCTTCTTAAATATCTCGATATCCTCATCGGTCACATGAACACAGTGATATCCTCCGCCACCGTATTCAAACATCCCAAGCTCCTCCATAAGGCCTGTGGGAGTCTTATTATATCTTTCAAGGCAGCCCTCCACCTCGGTCCTGGTCTCTGAATTGTGAGTCCAGATCGGCTGTTTGTATTTATGGGCCAGATCCCTTATTCCTTCAAGGAGCTTCAGATCACAGGTATATTCGGCGTGGAAGCCGATCTTAAAATAAGACAGCGGGCTCTGTCCGTTGATCTTTAAATACCTCTGCTCCATTTCCTCAAGGGAGGGCCCGAATTTATTGATTCCGCTTACCTGAACAAACTTCATCCCGGTATCTGTGGCGCATCTTGCGATATCATAGGGAGCAAGATACATATCAAAGACAGCGGTCACTCCGCTGGTAAGGTATTCGAGCACCGCCAGCTTTGAAAGCACGTAGCAGTCCTCTCCGCTCATCTTTGCTTCCATGGGGAATATCTTCTCGTTAAGCCATGCATGAAGCTCGAGATCGTCGGCATAGGATCTCATTACAGTCATTCCCGAGTGGGTATGGGCATTCTTAAACCCGGGCATCAGCACATTGCCCTTACAGTCTATCTCCCTGTCAAACACAGTGTCACAGGAATCGGGCTTTTTCCCGACATAGGAGATCCTGTTTTCGTC
>DNAD01000370.1 GCA_003484785.1 Lachnospiraceae bacterium | reverse complement strand
TCAGATAATCAAAATGCGTTCCGGCGCAGGCCACCGCAAACCAGTTATCGACCGTATCGTTAACTCTGCAGGTGGCATTTAAGGAGGTTATCCTGCTGTCGCCTATGATGATATATCCCGTGCCGCCCAGAGTAGGAGTGCTCAGCGCCGGAGCGGAAACCCCCAGCTGTTCATCAAGCGTGGTGGGAAGCCCCGCCAGCATCCTTTGGGTGATCTGCGTGACTACCTGAGGATCGTAAAGATTTGACGCAAAAACCGTTTTTCTGCAAAAGACTGCCGTGATCATAAACAGTGCTGTGATAACGCAAAACCTGACAAGCCTCTTCGTGCCTGTCCAGAAGCTTTGTCCAAACCTGCTCTCAGCTGATCTGTTTTTTTCTAAGTGTACCATTTAAGACTCCTTTTGAAATCAATTTGGGGGCTCCAGCCCGTATCCTTCTCAAGCTTTTCCACTGACGGCCTGAGTGATATGAAAGGCTTTGGATCATCCCCGTATACTATTGCTGCATCCTTATTGAAATAATCCGCCGTCTGTCTGACATACTCTTTGAGTTTCTGCCGGGCGCCGGCCGCGATATTGTATATCTCGCCATCTCTCCCTTTTTCCCCTAAAAGGATAAAGGCCCGGGCGGCATCTCCTGCATCCAGATAATCCCAGTACTGCTCGCAGGAGCTTAAGCCGGCCTCCTCTCCCTTTTTAAGCTTTTCTATGAGATCCGGAAGCATCCTTCCGAAGGGCTCGTACTTTCCGATAAGTGAAAATATCCTTCCCCATATCCAGCCAATCCCCAGCTGTTCTGCCCTCACCCTTGTGAGAAAACAGGCCGAGGCTTTGGCCGCTCCGTAAGCGTTTACTGGAAAACAGGGCTCCTCCTCCGTTATTATTCCCTGCTTCACACCGTATTCGGCCTGTGAGCCCGAGCAGATAAACCTGCTGCACCCAAGGGCAGACGCGCTTTCAAGGGCCTTAAGGGAATCATTAACATTCTTAAGCTGGGCAGCCATATCGTTTCTTCCGCCACGCCAGGCAAGGTGATAAAAGGTATCATAAACCGGGAGGCTTTTGCCGAAACGATTTTTCAGAAGACCGGGAAGCCGTTCTATCTCTTCGATATCGTTTTCCAGGACGGTAAGCCTGTCCGAGTCGGGCAGCCTTTTATTATGCTCGGAACCCTGCCTTACGGTCACAGTCAGATAATACCCTTTTTCAAGCAATTCTTCAACGAGATTTATGCCGAAAAAACCGGTTCCTCCCGTTATGATAACGTTCTTCATCCTATGCTTTTTTCTCCGCTTTGCCCCATTCCAGGGCCATCATCGTAAGGTCGTCAAAGGGCTCCCTTTCTCCGACGAATTCACCGACGGTGTCCCTTATTCCAATGAGCAGCTCCTTTGGAGCCTCCTTCCTGTATCGGTTTAAGGTCTCAAGCATGCGCACGCTTCCAAACATCTCCTCCTTACGGTCCGTTGCTTCGGGAAGACCGTCGGTATATACAAAGAGCATATCTCCCTTCTTAAGATAAAACTCATGCTCGTTATATTCCATATCGTCCATCACGCCTATGGCCGTATTGTGCTTATACTTTATCAGCTCGTACTCTCCGCCTTCATGCCTTATGACCGGATGCTCATGACCGGCATTTACGTCCACCGCCTTCCCCGTAGACAGCTCGATCATGCATGCCCATACGGTAACAAACATATCTCCCAGATTGTACTCACAGATCTGCCTGTTTACATGATAGAGCGCCTCGGACGGAGTATCGCCGCTCTTTAAGCGGTTCTTTAAAAGGGCCTTGGCGATCATCATAAACAGCGCCGCCGGCACTCCCTTACCGGACACATCGGCGATCACAAGGCAAAGATGCTCTGCGTCGGTGAAAAAGAAATCGTAAAAATCGCCGCCCACCTCCTTAGCCGGCGCCATGGTGGCAAAGATATCGGCCCCCGCCCTTTTCCTTACCGGATCGAAATCGGTGGACAGAACCCCCGCCTGGATCTTTCTTGCCAGATCCAACTCCGTATCAAGCTTTGCCCTTTCCATGGAATACCTGTCGATGTCTCTTAAATAGCTTCCTATCTCAAGCTCCATGCTCTGAAGAGAGGAGGCAAGGTAATAAAGCTCCTCTATATCACCGTTATAAACGTTCTCAAAAATACTGTTTTCATCATGATTCTCAGACCTGAGCTCATACTGGCCGACAAACACCTCTGCGGTTTCCGTAAGCTTCTTAAGAGGCGCGATGACCCTGGCTTTGATGTTCATAACAACGCCGGCACAGATGAGAATGGTAACTATTATCGCTACAACTGAGGTCTGGAGAAGAAAATGAATAACTTTGTTATTTATATTTGTCAGCGGGATATCAGACAAAAGATAGGCATAGATTCCTTTTTCGGCATCAAGATATACCGCTATCCCGTCGGTGTGCAGCCCCCCATATACCGCCGATCTCGTTACAAAGCCCTCAAAATCCTCCCGGGGCTGACCGCGATATGCCTTCAGATCAACGTCATGGGTCTTCCCGCAGGGAAGGACATTTACGTCGCAGGCGTCCATTATGAACACTTCCCTGTTTTCTTCAGGATAGATCAGCACATAATCAAGAGCGGTAGAACTCGTCCCCCTCCTTATGGTATTTAATTCCTCCCGGAGCTTTATATAGCTTTCGGAGGAGCCGATGCCGGAAAAATCCTCAAGCCATTCTGAATCATCCTCATCGAGGGCGCCCTCAAAGGAACCCTTCTGCTTAATGACCGCATCCACCTCCACAGCCAGAGAACGCATCTCATCGATATCCACTGCGGCTATGGCCGCTGCGGCAATGGATACATTCATTTCGTCATAGGTTCCCGTAACTATCCTTCCCAGAAAGACCACTGTCACCACAAGGCAGGAAATGACCATAAGAAAAGCCTGTACCGCCGATGACAGCACCGCAGTCTTAATAATAGATTTTCTTTTCATTATTTATACTTTTCCCCTTTTCCGTTTAACGGAAATTTATGAACCTGCACCTGTTAAAACAGGCAAACAACTCCTGAGGCCTTACAAAGGAAAGCCCCTCGGCCACATAGGCCCCCTCACAGAGCCCGTCCACACCCCTTTTTTCTATTATCCCGGAAAGCTCTGCCACTATCTCCCTGATATCCTTCTTTCCGTTGAAGCAATGCTTCATTGCGTAAAGCAGCGCCCGGCTTAAAGCAGACAGCTGGCCGCTCTCAGTCAGCTGCTCCACATACCGAAGCTCCACCGTCTCGTGATCTATCATAAAGCCGTCGGTTCCGAGTGTCTTTGTCTTTATCCTGCCGTCCGTATCAAACCTCTTTGTAAGACGGGGGACCCTTGCAGGAAGGTCCGGCTTTATATGTCCGTTATCATGTACATTTAATGGATATTCTGCAGCGGCTGCCTTTGCCGCTTCGGTAATATCCAATGGCCTGTAGCTGTCCATCTGGATTACCGTATCCGCCAGATGGAAATATGCCCCGAAGCTTCCGGCCACAAGGATCGTGGAAACCCCCTCACTCGCAAGAGGCCTTATCCTGTCTATGAAGGGAGTAATAGGCTCCTGTTCCTTAGAGATGACCTTCTGCATCAGCTCATCCCTTATCATAAAGTTTGTTGCGCAGGTATCCTCATCGATAAGCAGCAGCCTCGAGCCGCTCTCATATGCCTCCGTAACGTTTGCCGCCTGGGAGGTGGAACCGCTGGCATCCTCGGAGTAAAAGCTCTTTGTGTCCCGGTTATCGGGCAGATTGTTTATAAACAATGATATGTCGTCTCCGTGAACACTCCTGCCGTCCTCCGCCCTGATCTTTACGGCAGTTTCGTCGGTGATCACATATTCTCTGCCGTCCCCGGCTATGTGATCATAAACCCCCAGCTCGAGAGCGGACAGAAGGGTGGATTTTCCGTGATAGCCGCCCCCTACTATGAGGGTGACCCCTTTCTTTATGCCCATTCCGGAAAGGCTCCCCTTGTGTGGAAGCTCAAGCACCACCTTCATTGATTCCGGAGACTTGAAGACTACGGCATCCTTCATGGGTGCCTTCGACACCCCGCTCTTTCTCGGAAGTATGGAGCCGTCAGCCACAAAGGCGCAAAGTCCTCTCTCCTTAAGCTCCTTTCTTATGCAGTTCTGATCGTCCGCAAGAAAGATGACCCTCTCCGTTTCGCTTTCCACGCTCCGGCTGTAAAGGAGGGCGCCGTGAACGCATTTGGGCAGAAAATCAAAAAGCATCTTTATAAGCTCTCCTGAATTGATGGTCCTGCCGTTTGCCGGAAATCCTATATGCAGTCTGTAGTAAATATCCCCCGATGCCTCATCGATATGGCAGGCCGACCGCTCAAGTATCTCCTGTCCCGGCCTGCAGGTCTCTATGGCTCCGCTCTTTCCCGAGCCCCTGGCCTGATGGTCGTACTGCTCGGAAAAAGCCCGGAATTTCCTCGTAAGATGATCCTGAAGGGCGATGCGTCTGTGCTTTTGATCGTAATACTCCTTCGGGAAGCCCGCTGTCTTTCCCGAAACCCTTACCGTGATATGCGAGGGGGCCGCGAAGGGATCTCCCTGCACATGATCGATGCTTAAGATATATTCCTTAAACGAATAACTCCCCGCGCTCTGTTTATACGCGGGGTAACTCCTGTGATCTATCTGTTCCAGCAGCGAGCGCAGATCTCTGTCCTGTTTTACCAATGTTCTCTCCCTGTGTCAGTTATCATTCACTGTAACAATTTTTAAATGAAGTATATCAGCTCCTCGGCGGCAGGCTCTGCCGGCTCGACCTTTTCGGCTACCAGCGCCGGCATTTCCCTTCCCGCCTGCCTGTTCATGGTCCTGGCGATCTTTGCGGTAATGTTGACGTAATCATTGTCCTTAAGGCTTTTTGCGCCGTCCCACTTGCAGGGAAGCCCCACAAACTGTATATCCTCGGCGCAGCAGGTCATGGCGTTGCGGCCGGCGATAAAGATATCGTTTCCCGCCCTTCCCCTTTTCACCATTGCCTTAAGGTTCACGGTTTTTCCCACATAGCTGTCAAGATTGTCGAGAGCATCTATGTACCAGATGCCGAAGTCATCCTCGCTAAGGTTAATCTCCTTTGCATTGATATCGTAGGGAAGCTCCTCCTTGACATTATTGTTAATAGTGCCGTCTTCCATCTCGAAAATGATCTGTGTCCGCTTGTTCAGGGCTCTTACCGTTCTCTTGAAGGTCGGAAGAGCCTGATCCTCTCTGCAGCGGTTAAACAATACCAGATCGGAATAGGTAAACTGTCTTGTCATCAGCTGCTTCATATTGGAAAGATACCCCTCGTAGGTAGAGGCGTCTATCGTTGTGATGATCTCCGCGACTGCCCAGTTGGCGGGAAGCGCCTCCATAAGAGCATCCGGATCCCAGGTTCCGTTATATTCGATCAGAACCCTGTCGGGCTTATCCTCTTTTTCTATCGAGGCTAAGTATTCCTCCGTTATGTTTTCCTCATCTTCGATGGTATGCAGAGTGAATTTATTTTCCTTTATCTCGTTCTCATCAAGCTCCTCGATACCCTCTTCGCATATTATGTACGAGGTCCTGTAGCCGTCCTCGAACTGTCCTTCCCTGAGGGTTTCCTTTATAAAGCTGGTCTTTCCGCTCTCAAGAAAGCCTGTGAAGATATAGGTCAGTACCTCTTTTTTCCTTCCGAACATTTTTATCCTTCTTTCCTGACCCCGGCATCGTATTATATGATGATGTCGGGGTCAAAAGTCCATC
>DNAD01000017.1 GCA_003484785.1 Lachnospiraceae bacterium | reverse complement strand
GGTCTGTCTTACGCTGGTGGTGGAGCTGTTCTTTGCAAAGCTTGTGGGCTGTACCCTCCCCATGTTTGCGGACAAGCTGGGCTTTGATCCCGCGGTGATGGCAAGCCCCTTCATTACCACAATAGTGGATGCGCTCTCTCTGATGATCTATTTTACCCTGGCCACACGTATCCTGGGACTTTGATGCAAAAATTATGGGAACCCGGGTCTCTGCCCGGAAAAGCCGGCAACAGTTCATCCTTTGATGAACTGTTATTCGTGATCGCAAATTTAATGAAAAAAGTAGACAAAAAACACCTGTAAGAGTTATTATATCGTATGAGGATACTATTATAACAGGTTTTTATCCCAAAACTCCATAAAAAGGAAGAGGAATGAAAAAATGAGTCTGGTCAAAACGAATGAGAACTGTATAGGCTGCAACTGCTGTATCCGGGCCTGCGGCAGCATGGGAGCCAATGTGGCTGTTGAAAAGGGACGCGGGAACATCATAGAGGTGGATCCCGTAAGATGCATAGCCTGCGGTGCCTGTCTGGATGCCTGCAGACATAACGCCAGAGAATACGAGGACGATGTTGAGAGATTTTTTGAGGATCTGAAGCGGGGCACTAAGATCTCCGTCCTGATAGCACCCGCGTTTCTGGCCAATTATCCGAGGGATTACGAAAAATACCTGGGTATGCTGAAAAAGCTTGGAGTAAACCGTTTTATAAGTGTCTCCTTCGGCGCAGACATCACAACCTGGGGCTATATCAAATATATCACTCAGAATAATTATTACGGAAGCATTTCCCAGCCCTGCCCCGCGGTGGTAGGCTATATAGAGCGCTATGTGCCCGAGCTTCTGCCTAAGCTGATGCCGGTTCAGTCCCCCATGATGTGCGCCGCCATCTATGTAAAGAAGTATATGAAGCTTTCGGACAGGCTTGCGTTTATAAGCCCCTGCATCGCCAAAAAGAACGAGATCGACGATCCCAACAATCATGGCTATGTTTCCTATAATCTGACCTTTTCACATCTGGTGAAGTACCTTAAGGAGCATCCCGTGCAGGGCGCCTTGCCCTATAAGGACGAGATCGAATACGGTCTGGGTTCCATCTATCCGATGCCGGGCGGCCTTAAGGAAAACGTGTACTGGCTTTTGGGCGAGGATGCTCTGGTTCGTCAGATGGAAGGCGAACATCATATGTATGAGTATCTCGAGAGAAATAAGGACAGTATAAAGCTTGGAAAATTCCCATATCTCTTTGTAGATGCCCTTAACTGTACAAACGGATGTCTTTACGGGCCGGGTACCGATGCCAGGGCGAATATGAGGGAGGATGTATTTACCGCTATCCAGAATATCAGGAAGGACAGCAAAAATGAGTCAAAGAAGTCGGCCTGGGGCAGAAATCTGACTCCCGCAAAGAGACTGGAAGCTCTCAATAAACAGTTTGCAAACCTTAATCTGAACGATTTTGTAAGAAAATATACCAACCGCAGTAAGGAATGCCCGATCAAAATACCCCGCGGCAAGGAGCTTGAGGATGTTTATCTCAGGATGCATAAGGAGACGGAGGAAAAACGTACCATTGACTGCGGCTGCTGCGGTTATAATTCCTGTTATGATATGGCAGTAGCCATATATAACGGCTTCAATCACATCCATAACTGCGTTCACTATATCAGGGAGCGCGCCTATGAGGAAAAGGACCATGCTCTGGCTCTGTCGGAGGAGGTACAGAAGACTCATGAGGAAATGAGGGAAAAGAAGCAGTCCATTGCCGAAGAGATAAGGGAGAAATTCTCGACCCTTAAGGAATCCATAGGCCAGATCGAGGATACCAGTACCGATAACGCGACTCAGACCGCCGGGATCTCCGATGAGATGCGTGAGGTAGATACCTTCGCTACAGAGATGAAGGAGGTGCTTTCAAGGATCGAAAGATATCTGCAGAAGCTTGAAACAAACAATGAAGATGTCATCGCAATATCCTCGCAGACGAATCTGCTTGCGCTCAATGCCTCAATTGAGGCGGCCCGCGCAGGTGAATCGGGAAAAGGCTTTGCCGTAGTCGCTGAAGAGATCAAGAAGCTGGCGGATGATTCCAAGACAGCGGCGGATGACAGCAATAAGAACAACTACGATATAAGAAGTACCGTGGAACAGCTTATTTCCGGTTCCGGACGGCTTAATGATATAGTGGAGCGTGTAAACGGCCGCGCGGAAAACCTTGTTGCGTCCGCTGAGGAAACCACCTCGTCCATAAGCCTGATGAGGGATATTACTGACAGTGTTGAGAGTTCCCTGAACCAGATTTTACAGGATTAAGATCTCCATTCGGAGCCAAATATCAGAGTTCACCCAAAGGTGAAATGCTGCGTATCATGAAAACAATATAGCAAACGGAGGATGATGATGAAAAACAGATTTATAACCATGCTGCTTACGGGTGCCCTGATGGCCCTTTCCCTGACGGCCTGCAGCAGCACAAAGACAAGCACTACGACCTTTACAACAAGCGTTACGGATGAGAACGGGGAAACAACGACTCATACCACGACAACTACCGATGATAACGGGCAGGTTTCTACCGAAGAGGAGACCACAACATCCGGCGGCAGCACAACATTTACCGGGGATCAGGCTGCCCCATATGAGTATGACGAGGATGATCTCCCTACCCTGAGGGATGAGTGGGCCGGGTATTTTGAATTCGGCGCGGAAGGGAAAACGAACGAGGACGAGATGGTCTATTTTACCTATGACGATCCGGATAATATGACCCAGGCGGCCCTTATGATCGTGAATTCCGATAATATCCTGACATTGTACGATATCGGACCGGTAAAGATGGACGGAGATTATTATGTTATAGAGGATCTTGACGGGGATGTGGAGCTTCCGTTTCTGGTTACCGCCGCAGAGGATGATCATTTTGAAATGACCTTCCAGGATGACAGCTATGCTGAGCTCTACTATGTTGACAAGGATAAGATTATAGATGATATGTGCTCGATCATAGAACAGATCTCGGCGCAGAACTGAATTTCATCTCAGCTATTGAAAGGATGTACATATGAACAGGAATATCAGGCAACGAATATTTGGATATCCCTGGGGAGGCCTCTGTTTACTCATGCTCCTGCTGCTTTTTGCGGGGATCCTTACCGGATGTAAGGTTACGACCCAGGACGATCTTGAAAAAGAAGCTGCCACGGAAGCCGCAAAGGAGCCTTTTGCAGGGCATTTCAGGGTCGACGGGAAGACTGCCGGCGGGCAGAGCGCGGACGGGGCATTTACAACCGTTGCATCGGATGATGTCAGAGCCTATCCTGAGGATGGCCCGATAACCTTTATTGAGGGAGATTTCTACGGCAAAAAGATAGATGATGAGAATGACGCTCTCGAGGCTGTCTACAGCATCATAGAAGATCTGGGCGGAGATGAGGAAACGGTTCTTGAGTGTGAGACCATCCGTCCGACGGAGGATGGCGTAAACTACATCACCTTCAGGCAGCTGGAAGCCGATACAGCCGTTTACGGAGCCGCCGTGAAGGTTATCGTCGGAGCGGACGGTCATATATCAGCTCTTGTAAGCTCACTGGTTCCGGGCATCGATGCGGATAACATGGAGGAATGGGCGATCACGGCCGAAGAGGCAGAGCAGATCGTCCTGTCGGAGAATAAGGGCCTCGGGCTTTCGGTGGTAAAGGATGCCACTGAGCAGACCCTCCTGCCGTTCCTCGATGACAGTGAAGAATTCTACTATGTCTGGATCGTATATACCAATAACGTATACAGTGATTATGACACGGCTTATCTTGCCCACTATGTGGATGAGGAGGGTGAATACCTCTATGCGCTGCCCGTTACGGAGCCCGGCAATTCGGATTCGCTTTCGGGAGAAGGCGCAAGCCTGGCATTTACCGGTTTTAAGGCGGGAACCTACAGCGCCACGGTTAAAAAGCATGACGGAAGCACGGAGGATATCACGGTTCCGATCCTTATAGATACGGAAACGGGAGATGAGTATCTGGGGGATCTCGACCGTAAGATCCTTGTAGCGGATTATGCCGAGTTTGCCGGAAATGATGAGATCGATATCCGCGCAAAGGGAAAGAACGGTTTTGAAGACAACGAGCTTCTGATCTATGATACCTATATCCGTGTTTACGATGAATATGAAGAAGTGGGCTGGAGCGGGCCTGACGGAGAGGAATCGCCCACCCTGCTGCTGATGGACTGGGTAGACGAAAACGGGGATGTTGTTAATAATGCTTGTTATGCAGGCCGCATGCACGGGTTCCACGTATTCCAGTTTAACAGAGAGGATCCGGATGGCGAGAACACGGACGTTATAGCGCACGAGTTCACTCACTGCGTGACCGGTACTCTGATGCTGTATAATCTGTATTATAATGATTATGGCGCTATCAATGAGGCTTTCAGTGATATCTGCGGTAATCTTATAGAAGCTATGCTGGGAGATACGGAAGATAAGACCTGGTTAGTGGGAGAGCATGAGACATACGGGGCCTACAGATCCATGAGCGATCCTCATATGTATAACCAGCCCGCTTTTGTATGGGATATGTATTACGCGCCTCATCCCGAAACGATCACCGAGAACAATGATTACGGCGGGGTGCATACAAATTCCTCTCTCCTTAACCTGATCGCTTACCGCCTGAACGAGAGCGGGATGGACTACGCGGATCAGCTTTATTACTGGATGAACGTGGCGCTTGCGCTTACGCCGAGGACAGATTATGTGGATATAGCGCATCTTCTGAGATGGTGTATGAAGGAGATGGGATATAAGGATTATGAGACGGTATTGAAGGATGCGATCGAAGAGACAAAGATAGAAGTCAATACCATTCCCGATAAGGCACCGGACGGTCTGGGACTGGTTAAATTTGATTTCCCCTTTGCCGTTCCGGAAAATCCTCACGGGGTCACGGTATTGTTTACGGATCTGGACACCTTCTTTGAATATACATCCTGGCCCGAGGACACCGAATCCGTTGTGGCAGCGTCCATGCCTGAAGGAGATTACGCGGTTGTGATATTCCTTGATAATGATGATTCCTCGATGTTCATGGATCTTTTGCTGACGGAGGACGGCTTTATTGAGGTCAGGGATGAGGTTGAGCTCTACAATATAATCAATGAGATCGATCCCGTAAACTACTGCCATGTTAGAAAGGGAGAGATCACGGAGCTGGATTCCGAAACGCTGGTACCTCTTCTGGAAAAAGCCGAAGAGAAGCTCTGGATGAATTCGGCATATGACGAATGAGGACAGGATGACTGGTGAATGATAAAGAAAACGAATAAATAAAGAAGAGATCGGCGAAAAGGCCGGGGGTCAGAAGTATGTGAGACCCCCGGCACTTTTATTAAAGAGCAACATCTGCGAGCAGATCGGCGCAGATTCATAGCTTTCCGGATATAAACTCTTCGGTCTCAGCTA
>DNAD01000155.1:3725-6741 GCA_003484785.1 Lachnospiraceae bacterium | reverse complement strand
CTTCTCTGATATACGATATATGGTGGTTTTAAGTAAGCCTGACCGCCATATATCGTATGTCAAAGGCTGCTTCGCAGCCTTTTGTCTGGCAACTCATCCTATGATCATGATGATAGATCATATTTTTGACTAAAAAATGAGGGGAGTGTGATCATTTTGTGAATGTGGGCGAGTGAGGCGTAAATTGCTTTTTTCATTCTCCATAAGCTTCATAGCTTTTTCCAAGCCCTTGTGTAAGATCCGTATAGCAAAGCCCCAAGGCCATTATCCTCTCCCCGGTATACAGCGTGCTTTCCTCTGCGGTAAGCGGAAAGGGAAGCGGTATGCCCTTTTCCTCTATTTCCTCAACAGTCATGTACACACATTCGAATTTCTTATCCACCGCATCTTTTAAGCATTTGGCAAAGGAAGCATAAGTGTGGATCTCGTTTCCGCAGACGTTAAAGGCTCTGTCGTAAGCCTCCTTTTCTGCTCCCGTAAGAAGGATCGCCTGTGCCACATCCTCCACAAATACCGGCTGGAAGCTTCCCGTAGCGTCAAAGGGCTGCAGGATCTGTGCTGCCTTTTCTATCCAGTTAAAATAAATGCCCTCTCTTGGGGCATAATTTCCCGGTCCGTAGATCATGGAGGGGCGTATGGATGTATAGTGGGCATTTTTCTCTTTGCAGACCTTTGAAAGCTCGGCCTCAAGCTTTACCTTACCCCTTATGTAATCCCCTTCCTGCCCGGGATAGAGACGTTTTTCCAGCTCTGCCTCCTCATCCTGAGGCTTTTCGGAAAAATGAGCATATACATCACAGGTACTGATAAAGATGTACTGTTCAAAGCTTACGTTAAGGCTTTCGATAAGAGATACGATATCTCCCTCTTCATAGGCGCAGAAATCAACGATCAGATCAAAATCCCTGCCGTAAGCATCACATCCCGCCAGGGCTTCTGCATCGTGTCTGTCGGCCGTTATGCTCTTCGTAACGCCGTAAGGCGCCGGCCGGCTCCCCCGGTTAAGCAGCCAGACCTGTGCATCCTCATACCTTGAACCTGCTTTCTTCTTTTCTTCTGTCAGTTTTTCGGCAAATGCCCTTCCCAGAAACCAGGTCCCGCCGATTATCAAAATCTTCATATTATAAACCCACCGTAACCGTTTCCTGAACCGGAGTATGGAAATCTATCTCATCGATCTGACTGCCCGTTTTATCGGAAAGCTCCTTTAATACCGTATCGGGATCCTCGCCGTTCCATACTCTTGTAAAGGCTATCTCAAGCTGCACCCAGTAATCGGTAGCCTCCACCATTTTGGGAAGAGGCACTGATCTTTCATATTCAGCCGTCACATTCTGTATCTCTTCGTTTTCCATGGACACATACCTCCTGCAGGGAAGCTTGCCCGACTTCTTATACAGATTGTCAGCCTTTGTGTATGCCAGATAATGGGCTATTACCTCAGCCATATCCTTCTTGTCCGAATAGCCGTTCACAACTATGGAATCGGTCACGGACATCCCTCTGGATTTGAGGACGCCGGTGACATCGGGAAGAACGGCGACTCCGTAGTCATATTCAAAATCTCCCTCGGCCTTTGCCTTCTCCATCCTTGCAATGGCATCCGTGGTAGCCACGGTGAACACAAGCTTTCCGTCTATGAATTCCTCAAGGATGGAATCGTAGGTGACCTCCTTGGAATCAATGGAGAAAAACTGGTTCATCTCCTGATAAACCTTCATACAATCCACGGCCTGCTGATTATAGACATTAAGGATGGTGTTGTCATCACCGTTTATGCCGCCCACATCCATATAGTTTCCTACGAAGAAATAATTATAGAACACATCCGAAACGTCCCATTTAAAGACAGCCTCTACGGAATCAGGCGCCTCATAGTTATTGGCAAAGGTGGTGATGTCGGTCATCGTGGAGGGGATCATGGTAGACAGTCTCTCAAGCACCTCGGGGTCGTTGGTAATGCTCTCCTCCCCCATCGGGTCATCCTCGGCTTCCATTTCCGCTACCGCTTTTCTCACCTCTTCCTCCGAAACCTCTTCAACGGGAGCAAGAACCCTGTCCGTATCCTCCTCAAGTGAATCGTCGATGTCCGAATCGACGGTCTCGTCCTCTATCTTCTGCTTTGCGATATTGGCCATAAAGGTCTTATTATACAGAAGGAAATTTGTCTCGTAGTAAAACGGATAAGCAACTACCTTCCCTGCACAGGTCACCGCCTGGATCGCGGTCTGGGGATAATTGGAGGGCACTATGGTGATGCCGGCATCCGTGATCACCGAAGCAAGCCCCGAATAATAGGCCTTCATAAGATTGTCATGGGAGGTGATATACAGATCCGGAGCCTCGGTATATTCCTCCTCTGTTTCCACTCCCTCATATGCAGAAGCCTCGTTGATCCGCTCCAAAAGTTCCACGCCGGACACCAGCTCGGTCCTCACCTTTACACCGTGCTCCCCCTGAAAGGACAGAGCCTCGGTCTCAAGATACTCCGTCAGGGCCTCATCCGTGTACCACAAAAGGAGAGAATCGTCATTATTTGTAAATGCCTCATCCTCCCTTGGTGTCCTGTAGCTGAAATTATCCGTTGTAAGAGAGATATATACCATTCCCGCTAAAGCTGCCAGGCAGATCATGGCAGCGGTTATTCTCTTCCCTCTGGTCAAAGCACCTCCCCCGGAACAGCTTATAAATACTTATTACAGTATCTGCCGGACCGTTCCGCCTTTCAAACCGGTGTTACTGTTCACAGCCTTTTGAACTGTGATAGTAATGGATCTATAAACAGCTCTTAAGCTTCGTGATCATTTCATCAATATCTTCCTTCGTAACGGTAAGCGGAGGCAGCAGCCTTAAAACATTGTCCGCTGCGGAAACCACCACAAGCCCGTTCTCCAGACATTTTGCGCAGATATCCGAAACCTTCACGTCCTCGGCAAACTTAATGCCCTGAATAAGCCCGGTTCCGCGTATTTCCTTTATTATATTTTTCGCTGCGCCAGTCTGCTCCTCTCTAAGA
>DNAD01000155.1:0-3514 GCA_003484785.1 Lachnospiraceae bacterium | reverse complement strand
ACCTCCTCTGTCATAAGGAAGGCCCCTACCGGTATTCCCCCGCCGAGCCCCTTTGCAAGGGTCAGTATATCCGGCTTTACGCCGTAGTGACTGAAGGCAAACAGCTCGCCGCTCCTTCCCATTCCGCACTGTATCTCATCAAGGATAAGCAAAAGGCCCTTTTCATCGCACAGCTTCCTTACCCCTTTTATGAAATCCTCTGTCGCGGGGATTATGCCTCCCTCTCCCTGTATCGTTTCCATGATCACGGCACAGGTCTTTTCGTTTATCTGTTCCTTTACGCTTTCGAGGTCATTATACACCGCGTATCTGATATTTCCGATCATGGGAAGGAAGGGATCCCTGTAGGCTTTGGTGCCGGTGACACTGAGGGCTCCCATGGTACGCCCGTGGAAGGAATGCTCCATGGCGATTATCTCATGATCGGTGCCGCCATCCTTCAGGTAAGCGTATTTCCTCGCGCTCTTAATTGCTCCCTCAACAGCCTCTGCGCCGCTGTTGGTAAAGAATACCCTCTCAAGTCCGCAGAGCTTTGTCAGCCTCCCTGCCGCTTCTATCGCAGGCTCGTTATAAAAATAGTTTGAAATATGGGTAAGCTTATCTATCTGTGACTTAAGGGCATTCTTATAATTTTCGTTCCCATAGCCCAGGGCGTTTACTGCTATCCCCGCGCAGAAATCCAGATATTCCTTTCCCTCCGTGTCGTAAAGCCTTGTTCCCTCGCCCCGTTCAAATACCACCGGGAAGCGGTTATAGGTATGAAGCAGGAAGCTCTCCGCTTCGTTAATCAGCTCTGTAGTCTTACTCATCTGTTTTCTCTCCGTCCTTAAAAAACATGGTTCCGATGCCGCTCCTCGTAAAGATCTCAAGCAAGAGGGCATGAGGCTTCCTTCCGTCAAGTATATGAACCCTGTTCACTCCGTTTTCAACGGCATCCACACAGTTATTAAGCTTAGGCAGCATTCCTCCGCCAACAAATCCGTCTTCTATCAGCCTGTTCGCCTCAGATACAGTAAGCCTTGAAATAAAGCTGTCCTTATCGTCGGGATTTCTGTATACTCCCTCGATATCCGTAAGGAAGGCCAGCTTGTCCGCTCCCATGGCCTTTGCTATCGCGCAGGCGGCGTCATCGGCATTTATATTGTAGGTTTCATAGTTATCATCAAGCCCTGTGGGAGCAACTATGGGAAGGAAATCCGCGTCAAGAAGGTCGGACAGGACCTTGGTGTCCACTCCCGTGATATTTCCCACGTATCCAATGTCCTTTCCGTCCGAAAATCTTTTTTCCACCTTAAGCAGCCCTCCGTCCTTTCCGGAGATCCCCACTGCCTTTACGCCCAGTTCCTGCACCATGGCCACCAGGGCTTTGTTCACCCTGTTTAAAACCATCTCGGCGATCTCCATGGTCTCGGCATCGGTTACTCTCAGGCCGTTTACGAACTGAGCCTCCTTTCCGACCTTTGAGACCCACCGGCTGATCTCCTTGCCTCCGCCGTGAACAACTATGGGCTTAAAGCCCACCAGCTTAAGGAGGGTCACGTCCTTGATCACGTTTCGCTCAAGCTCCACGTCAGACATTGCCGAGCCGCCGTACTTTACCACGATGACCTTGCGGTTAAACCTCTGTATATAAGGAAGCGCCTCGATCAGAACCTCCGCCTTTGCAAATATCTTTTCCATATCAAACCTGTCGTTCATTTTTTCTGTGTTCATATCATTTCCCCTGCCTGAGAAACCGTTAAAATAATCAACTTCTGTAATCAGCGTTTATTTTAACATAATCGTAGGATAAATCACAGCCCCATGCCGTGGCGGCTTCGCTTCCCTGCTTCATATCCGCGATTATTGTAACCTCATCCTCGGACAGGATCGCGCTTGCCTCCTCCTCGGTATAGCTTGTCTTTTTACCGTCCGTATATACGAGAAGCTTTCCCGCCCTGCTCTCAAAATAAAGATCCACCCTTTCGGGATCAAATTCAACACCCGCATAGCCCAGAGCGCACAGAAATCTTCCGAAGTTTGCATCATGTCCGAAAATGGCCGCTTTGGAAAGAGAGGAGCTTATCACCGACTTTGCCAGAAGCTTTGCCTCCTTTTTTGAGGCAGCGTTTATTACCTTTGCCTCAAACAGGGCAGTGGCTCCCTCCCCGTCCTTTGCCATCTTTTTGGCAAGGGTCTCATTAATATAATGAAGGGCGGCCCCAAACTCCTCATAGTCCTCATTTTTCTCACTTATCCGCGGGTTTTCAGCCAGGCCGTTTGAAAGCACCAGGTAAGTATCGTTGGTGGAGGTATCCCCGTCCACGGATATCATATTGAAGGTATCCTCTATGTCTTTCTTGACCATCTCGGTCAATAATTCCTGTGAAATATCGGCATCCGTGGTAATGTAGGCAAGCATTGTACACATATTCGGATGGATCATGCCCGAGCCCTTGCTCATTCCTCCGATGGTTACGGTCTTTCCTCCCAGCTGCAGCTCTACCGCAACCTCCTTGGGGACAGTATCCGTTGTCATTATGGCTCTTTCCGCATCGTTTCCTCCTTTGACCGTGTCGGTCAAGTTATTGACAAGCCCGTCTATCCCCGCCTTTATCCTGTCAAGAGGAAGCTGCATCCCTATAACGCCTGTGGAGCCGATCAGAACCTCCGAGCTTTTGATCTTTAACAGCCCGGCCGCATATTCTGCGCTCTCCCGGCATATGTTCATTCCCTCCTCCCCGGTGCAGGCATTGGCTATGCCGGAATTTGCCACCACAGCATGAACCTTCTCTCCGCTTTCAACTATCTTCATATCCCACTTCACCGGGGCTGCCT
Organism: Lachnospiraceae bacterium; assembly: GCA_003484785.1. Classification (GTDB taxonomy): domain Bacteria; phylum Bacillota; class Clostridia; order Lachnospirales; family Lachnospiraceae; genus UBA2868. The sequence continues at coordinate 697 of DNAD01000155.1, read as the reverse complement.
TGACAACGTTTGAAGTAAAGCATCCCGCAACCCTGCAGGGCTCTTCGGAATAGATCATTGCCATGTCAGGCCTTCCGGTATACTTGATCCCGGCCGGCACTCCTGCTGCCTTAAAGCCCTTCGGCGCCGTAACACCGCCTTCGATCACTTTGAATCCCATTTTACCTCAACCTCCTTCGCCTGCTACGAATCTTACTATATTTTCGGAGTTCAGAACAAAATCATAATAATTAAGATCCTCTCTCCTGGTCCAGCCTATTTTCTTCCAGAAGGCATTTCCTATGTCGTTTCTGGTAAAGGCTATCAGGGATACCTTGTTTATCCCCTCTTCCTTCAGCGCCTCCATGGCATATACCACCATCTTTGTCCCGATCCCCCTTCTCCTGTGAGCGGGATCCACGCAGACGTGGTAGAGGCATCCCCTCCTGCCGTCATGTCCGCAGAGTATGCTTCCGATTATCTCTCCATCCTCCTCTGCCACAACGCTTAAGCCGGGGTTTCTTTTTAAGAACCTGTCAACTCCCTTTTCGGAATCATCCAGGCTCCTTATGGCAAAGCCCGGTATCTTATGCCAGAGGACGCTCACCTTCGGATAATCCTGTATGAGCATTGCCCGTATCTCTTCACTCATTTTTTTCTCTCCTTATGCGGCAGGCCCGGATTTTTTTCCTGTCCGGTTGCGCTTCTTTTCGCGCCA
>DNAD01000104.1 GCA_003484785.1 Lachnospiraceae bacterium | reverse complement strand
TCGGCTAACCCGTGAATGGTAACTAGCAATAGTGTTTAAAAGAGGTGATATTTATGGCGGATAACAGATACTTGAGGGGACTTATTCTACCTGAGAATAATCAGAAAACGAGGGGGATAGACTCTTTTGAGGCAGATGAAGGAGATGGGGGGATATTTAGAGATTGTAGGATAAACGGAACAGGGGAGATTATCGCTTTGGCGAGATATCATAAGTATTGGACAACGAGGGAGAGACGGGATAGAAGCCGGTTTGTGGGAGAGTTTGAGAAAATGATCTTGGATATGAAAGAAATGAAAGGCAGACCTATCAAGATGTTTTATGAATTGCTTGATCCTTTGCTTGGAAAGGGCTTTTCGATATGTGTTGTTCCGTCTTCGGATCCGTCTGTAAAAAATAACGGAATAAGTTATCTGGGACGGATGCTTGCTGCTAATGGCAGGACGGATCGGGTCGGGTTTTTGATTAGGCAATCCCGTATTAAGAAGCTTGCTGAAGGGGGTGACAGGAGGAAGGAGGTTCGTTTTCAATCAATTAGAGTATCGGAAGGTATGTCTGTTGCCGGAGAGGATGTTCTGCTCTTTGACGACATAACAACTTCGGGGAATTCTCTTTTTGCATGTAGGGATATCCTGATAGCAAGTGGTGCAAGAAGTGTTGAGATGATGGCACTTGGCAGGACTGATGAGGGAGGGATTAACCTGCTTGAGGGGTATAATCAGTGTATGGCAAGGAATCCAATAAGGATCATGGGATGAGAAACTCTAATTAGTGAACAAAGTATATAACATTGATTGATGGAAATACTCTCTCCACATTTGTATATACCGACGATTTTCGGTTAGTATTCATAACCGCTGACAATATTGAGGACGGAAAAAACCGCACGCTGTGGGCACATCTTTGATGTGACCATAGCGTGCGGAATCCAGGGGTTTGGGGGTGGAAGACCCCCAAAAAGAAAAAAGATAAGGATACCATGTTGAAGCGGAGGTATGCTATACTTAATGAGGCGTTGCGAATTGGGTATTGGGATTTCTAAGGTTATAGCGATATAACCGGATTTTTCATGTTGGTAAACTTTGAAGACGGCAGGGCATAAGAAGGGATCGCAGAGCCTTTGACAAGATAACCGGTTTTGCGTCTAAAGACCATTAAAGGAGACCGTATGAATTACAGAAAACTTGGAAAAACAGGGATAATGGTGAGCGAGATCGGCTTTGGCGGAGAGTGGCTCGAAAGGCATGAAGAGGCAGAATCGGTTGAGCTGCTAAAGCATGCGCATGAAAAAGGGATCAATATCCTGGATTGCTGGATGGCTGACCCGAAATCGCGGGATATCATCGGAAAGGCCATGGAGGGCTGCAGTGATTCCTGGCATGTACAGGGGCATATCGGATCCACATGGCAGAATGGCCAGTATGTCAGGACAAGGGATATGAAATATGTCCGTCCGGCTTTTGAAGACCTTTTGGCAAGATTCAAATGCGATCATGTAGACCTGGGGATGATTCATTATATAGATTCCCTGAAGGACTGGGATACGGCCATGAACGGAGAATTCATAGAATATGTCCATGAACTGCATGAAAAAGGAACAATAAAACACATCGGGCTTTCAACGCATAATCCGGTCATAGGGAAGCTCGCAGTGGAGACAGGCTTTATCGAAATGATCCTTTTCAGCATCAACCCTGCATTTGACATGAGGCCGGCGACAGATGATCTGGATTCCATGTTTGAAGGGTATGATAAGGATAACCTGTCGGGCATAGATCAGGAAAGGGCGGAGTTTTATCAATTGTGTGAGGAGCGGGAGATCGGGCTTACCGTTATGAAGGGATTCTTCGGAGGAAGGCTTTTGAATAAAGAGCAGTCTCCTTTCGGGGTGGCATTTACTCCGGTGCAGCTGATCCATTATGCGCTTACGAGGCCGGGAGTGTCCTCGATCCTTTGCGGATACGATACAAAGGAGCAGGTGGATGAAGCCGTTTCCTACGAAGAAGCTACGGATGATGAAAAGGATTATGCTTCCGTGATCGCCTCAGCGCCGCTTCATTCCTATACCGGGCAGTGCACCTATTGCGGGCATTGCAAGCCCTGCCCGATGGACATTGACATCGCCATGGTGAATAAGTTTTACGATCTTGCCTCGGCACAGGCAGGGATACCGGACAGCGTAATGGAGCATTATAAAGCCCTTGACCATGGCGCGGCAGAGTGTGTGGCCTGCAGGGGATGCGAGGGCAGATGCCCGTTTGGGGTAAAGATAGCAGACAGGATGAAGAAGACCGCGGAACTATTCGGATGCTAAAAAGCAGGGACTGATAGAGTAAGGCAGAATATGAAGCCTACAGGAAATGACACACTTCTTAAAGAAAAAAGCTTATTAAGAGCCAGGGTTATATCCCAGGAAAGAGATATCTATACAGTAAGCTATGATCTTGGTGAAATGCCTGCAGAGGTATCCGGGAGATATAGGCATGCTGCTGTTACTGTGTCAGATTTCCCGGTAGTAGGAGACTATGTTCTCATTGAAGCGGAAGATGGGGAAGACCATGGAATAATCACGGCACTATTCCCCAGAAAAAACTGTTTTATGCGGAAGGCTCCGGGAACCGGGCATCAGGAGCAGGTGGTTGCTGCAAATATCGACTACTGCTTTATCTGTATGTCCTTAAACAAAGATTATAACTTAAGACGCCTGGAACGGTATCTCTCAGTAGCGGAGTCGGGCGGGACAGTGCCGGTGGTTGTGCTTACAAAAGCGGATCTTTGCGGAGATACGGAAGAAAAGATATCGGAGGTAAAGAGCATTGCAGGGGATACAGATGTGATAGCGGTGTCTTCTTATCTTGATGAATACGAAGAAGTGTACCGCTACATAAAACCGGGAATGACAGTTGCTTTCCTTGGTTCTTCGGGGGTTGGAAAATCAACGCTGATAAATCGGCTTCTGGGGGAGGACGTGATAAAGACACAGGGGCTTAGGAATGACGACAAAGGAAGGCATACCACTACCAGGCGCGAGGTCGTGGAGCTGCCGGGCGGAGCCTTTGTCATCGATACTCCGGGAATGAGGGAGCTTGGCATGTGGGACAGCGAGGTGGGAATAGATGCAACCTTTTCGGACATTGAGGAACTGTCAGCCATGTGCCGGTTTTCAGACTGCAGCCATAGCAATGAGCCCGGCTGTGCGGTAAGGGAAGCAATTGATTCGGGGACATTGAAGAGGGAGCGCTTGGAGTCCTATCTGAAATTAAAAAAAGAGAATTCCTATGTTGCCGCATCTGAAAGCTATCTTGAGGCAAAGGAACGGAAGTTTAAGGAAATATCAAAGATCAACAAAAAAAGGAAACATGGATAAAATGTCAGATCCAAAGCCTTCGGAAGAGCGAAGGAGAGAGATAGTGGAGGCAGCTAAAAAACTCTTTCTTTCAAAGGGTTATGAAGCTACGAGTACTGTGGATATTATGAACGCGGTCGGGATTGCGAAAGGAACCCTGTATTACCACTTCTCATCCAAAGAGGAGATACTGGATGCCCTTCTCTGCGAGATGACCGATAGCATGGCAAAAGCGGCGGCGCCGTTTGGAGAAGCCTCAAAGCTGTCAATACCGGAGCGTATGATCGGCGTGATAAGAGCCATCAATATCGAAGGAAGCAGGGATGAGAGAATGCTTGAAACAATCCATCTGCCGCAGAACGCCCTGTTTCATCAAAAATCCCACACGCTTACGATAGAAAAGATCAGCCCGGTCATGCTTAAGATCGTAAAAGACGGCATAACGCAGGGGTTCTTTTCGACAAAGCATCCGGAGTCGGCGGTGCATATTGCATTGTCGTATTCACTTTCGGATCCTGAAGATGCAGCCGGAGATCCGGAGGAACTTGCAGCAGGCTTTGTGTATAATCTTGAGAGAATGCTCGGAGCAAGGGAAGGCTCGCTAAATAAACTGATGGAACTGTTTGGATAGAGATAGCCCCGTCGCAAGACGGGGAAAATTATTATTTTATATCGACCGATGGTCGAGGGAAGGAGCTGAAAATGGAATTGAAGCGGATCAGAAGATATGTGGTACTCAGTTATCTGGTGTTCTGGTTTATGGTTTTGGGGATATGCGGAACGGCAAGCATGGTATTTCACTGTCCCCCGGTCGTGATGCGTATTCTGTCAAATGTGTGTGCATGGGCACCGACAATCGTGCTCCTCGCAGGATTTAAGTATTTCTGTCCCGAAGAGACCATTGCAGGTTTCTATAAAAAGGCTTTTGGAGA
>DNAD01000116.1:10587-10908 GCA_003484785.1 Lachnospiraceae bacterium | reverse complement strand
GTGAAGGTAACATTGCCCTTATCATCAACAGGATATCCGTAGGATGTAGTACCTACTATCTTGCGCCGCTGACATCGTCCGGATTCTCGTCTCTTAATTCGGTAACTTTGTTATCCGTTTTGATCTACTTTCAGGTGTTTATGATGATGTCAGGATCAAAAGCACTCCGTGCCATCTTATGAGTTGCCCGATAAAACCCGTCGTACTTCTCTGACATCATGATCAGCATGTTCTTTGCTCATCAGTTGTTCTATGGCACATTATAAAGCATATATCCAAGAAAACAATATCATGTTTCACAACGAAACGCAAAGGAAAAAT
>DNAD01000116.1:0-10576 GCA_003484785.1 Lachnospiraceae bacterium | reverse complement strand
AAATAATGATGAATAATCGGGACGATTGTGGTAGTTTATAGTAGAATTATTGAAATTGAAAGGGTAAAATGGTAATATGTTATGATGATCGACACAGAAGAAAAAAAGGAAGTATATCAGTGGGCAGCAGGGCTGTGCGCCTCGTGCGGAAAGGATAAGTCTTTTCTGGATGAGCTGTTTTCGCGCTTTGAGGAATATCCGGCGCTGTATGAGGAATTCAGTTATTTTTATCACAACGACGATTTTCTGTGCAGCCTTTCGGTTGACGGGATGACGGTGACGGATATACTGGTATGGCAGACGGACAGGTTCAAGGCGGCCCTGGATGAAGGGAAGTTCGGACTTAAATACGACCGGTCAGAGATGATCCTAATGGCCTTCTATACGATGTATGATGTAATAAAGAATCCGGGAAAGTACATGGCTCATTTCCGCGAAGAAACCGGCACGGATTATGAAGGAAAGACATCCTGCTTCCCCGGGTAGTAGCGGTTTGAAACAAATATGAAGGAAGCAGGATGTCTTTCAGTCGAAGAAAGTCAACAGCAACTGCAGATTACGAGAACCCTGAAGTGACTTTCTGAGACCCCCGCCGCAGAGTGGAGGGGCCGATACGCCGCTTCCCCGGGTAGCAGCGGTTTGAAACAAATATGAAGGAAGCAGCGGAGAGTATGATCAATAGTGGCACAGGATATTGAAGTAAAAAAAGTAAGACGAAGAAGAAAGAAAACACCTGAGGAATTAAAGCCCGGCAGGAGCGCTGCAGCTGTCAGCGAGCTTTATAAGAGTCAGGCAGAGGACGCAAAGAGGCTTAAGGAGGAGGCGGCAGATGAGGATTTCATGCCGAGAAAGCCCGCCCCCGCAATGCCTCAGAAGGCCCCTGCAATGCCTCCAAAACCTCCTGCTTCGGACATTTCCTCCGGGGCAGGGTATTCTGATGTTGAGCCTTCCGGAAATACATGGGAAACCGCGTCAGAAAAACCTCCTTATCCCGCTGAAAGGGAAAAGAGCGGAAGGGAAGCGGCAGAGGCGCCTGACAGGGATGCTGAAAGAAAGAGCGCGCTTGACAGTATCTCTACGTTTTCCCGGCCGGGACAGGAAGTTTCAGCAGGTAAGAGGCCGGCGCCCCCTAAAAAAGAAAAACCTGCCCGGGATAAAGAAGAGCCGAAACAGGAAAAGAACATCTATCTTGAATATGAAAGGCAGGGAGTGGGAAGGATTCCCGGGAGCATGCCCGAAGCCCCGGTATATGACAGGGCAGAGGAAGAGGAGCACAAAAGGCGGGTGACCATCATCAACATAGCCGTTATAGTGCTCGAGCTCATCGTCCTTGGGATAGTGCTTTTCAACCTGTTTAAATATAAGAAGCTTCTGGAGGCGGAAAATTTTGACAGCGCGCCCGGCTACAGCGGGGAGGCTTTGGATACGGCAGAAGGAGAGGACGGACAGGAAGGACAGGATGATTACGAATCCGTGGATTCACCGGCTACCATAGATTTCAGTAACGATAAGTTCGCGCTTAAATGCACCAGGCTGCAGATAACGAAGGATACGGATTCTAATCCCGCGGCTCTGATCTATTTTACCTTTGTAAACAAGACAGAGACTCCGCTTTCCATGTCCGAGGTATTTCCTCCCATGGTGGTGCAGAATGACATCATCTGCGAGACGTTTGCGTCGCTTGAGAGTCCGCCGGATGAGTTTTATAACCGGGATACACAGATAGCAAACGGAGAGGGCATAGACTGCGCATATTCGGTGAAGCTTCAGAATACCGAGGATCCGGTGACCCTCACCATTCACGATAACTACGAGACCTACGAGGATGTTGCGTCCACCGTCATCAATCTGCAGTGATTCGGTATTGCATGCCGCTGCGGCTGGAAACAGTTCCCGGGCTGTTACTATTCACAGCCCAAAAGGCTGTGAATAGTAACCCCGGGCTTACTGAAAAAGGCACGGGTAATGAGGCAGGGATGATCTGAAAATGGATAATGACAGCAAAAAAAGAAGGACGAGGTATCTTGCCGTATCCATAGTCTTTTTTACGGCCGCCGCTGTCTTTGCCCTTTTTGCGGTGGGCTACAAGCTGAAACGGCTGAGAGCCTTAAATAATCAGACGGCACTGCGCGATGAGGTGAGCAGGGAGCTTGAGGGCCCGAAGGAAAAGCAGTTTAATGGCATAGTGATCCCGGATCGGGGGATAGACTGGGCTGCATTAAAGACCATGAATCCCGACATCATCGGATATATCTATATTCCGGGAACCAGGATAGACGGTCCGGTGCTTAAGCATCCCTCGGACAGGGATTTTTATCTTACCCATGCCGTGGACGGAAGCGATGATGAGGACGGTTCGTTCTGCGCGGATGATACCTGGAACGGTTTTTCCTCATATAATACCGTCATACGGGCAAGATCCGCAGGGAACGGTTCCGGCTTCTCGACTCTCAGCTTTCTGGGGGATAAGGATTTTTTCGAAAGAAGCCCTTATATTTTCCTGTATACACCCTCCAAAACCTTTATCCTTGAGATCTTTTCGGCATATCACTGCAAGGAGGAGGAGATATTAACGGATTTTTCCCCGGGAGAGGATTTTACCGCCTATCTTGACAGCATTTTTGCCACGAAGGACTTAAACGCCAATTTCCGGCGGGAGACCATGGTAAGGCTTGACGACAATGCGAGGATCCTTTCCTGTGTTGCGCTCTCTGAGGACGGGGATGAAGGGGACTATGCGGTTCAGGCCGTGCTGCTTAACACGGAGGAGTGAGAAAGCTGTGAGGGGATCCGAAAAAATCGGAGATGTGAAACTTAATACCGGAAATGTACTTGGGGTGGAGTTTGCCGCTTCGACCACAGAAGAGGCCGTAAGGCTGACTGCGGCCCATATTAAGGACCTTTCAGGCGGCTATATCTGTTTTTCGAACGTGCACACCACGGTCATGGCCTGTGATGATGAAGAATACCGGGATATCCTCAACGGTTCCGCCCTTACCTTTCCGGACGGGGCTCCGGTGGCAAGGCTTTTAAGGAAACAGGGGCTTGGGGCCGGGCGGGTGGCGGGGCCCGATTTTATGGGAGAGATGTTTGATCACAGCAGAAATGACTGCGGATTATCTCATTTTTTCTACGGCTCCCGTGAAGATACCCTTTCGAAGCTTAAGGAAAGGCTTACTGACAGATACCCGGGGTTAAGGATCGCCGGGATGTATTCGCCGCCCTTCAGAAAGCTGACCGAAGAAGAGGATGTCAATATAACGGAAATGATAAGAAGCTCCGGGGCAGAGCTTATATGGGTGGGCCTGGGAGCTCCAAGGCAGGAGAGATGGATGGCGGACCACAAAGGGCTCTTTGACGGGGTTATGCTCGGAGTGGGCGCAGGCTTTGATTTTCACGCGGGAACAGTCAAAAGGGCTCCCGAATCGTGGCAGAAGCTGGGATTTGAATGGCTCTACAGGCTCCTTTCGGATCCTAAAAGGCTGTTTGGAAGATATCTGGTCACCAATACGAAATTCATTTTGTATACACACAGCCCCGGAGGAAGGCTGCAGATTTTTTAAAATTTTATATTTATCATTTGCATTTTTATGTTATTATATAGGGTGCTATGATTTTTTGTGCGTGAACGGATAAGCCGTTTACTTGTATTTAAGGGTAAATTTCGGGAGGATGATAATTTGAAAGGACGAAGATTATACGAATGGCTTCTGACCCTGGTGTATATCGCCATGATAGGGGTCTGTGTTTACCTTAATGTTTTTTCGAGCCAGAAGGAAGGGACGGCCAGCATTATAGTAAATGCGGTAATGTTTGCTATTGTCGGGATCATCTTTTTAAGCTGCGAGATAAACAGCTTCAAGCCTGTTAACAGTATGATAGTTGATCTTAAAAAGGTGGCGGGAAAGATAAGGATCGACGCGATGAATTCCCATCAGTTTCTGTGGATGAGATATGATGAGAATGAGAAGGGGCTGTTTGAGGATCCCATACTCAAAAAGGAGTTTAACGATTATCTCAATGAGCTGAACCGTATCTCCCATATCGATAATGCTTATTATAAGTGCGACATAGAGGATTATATCAATTACGATCTTGTGGACAAGGTCATTCACAGGAATCTTCTCAATCAGGTGTCGGGCGCAATGACCGGTCTCGGTATCCTGGGAACCTTCATAGGTCTTTCCCTGGGACTGCAGAGCTTTTCCACAGGCTCCACCGCCGAGATCACCAACAGTATCGCTCCTCTTATGAGCGGTATCAAGGTTGCCTTTCATACCTCTATCTACGGCATGATCTTTTCTCTCGTGTTCAACTATGTATACAAGAGAAAGATAGATGAGGCAGAGTCGGCTGTTGCGGAATTTCTTAATATGTATAAGAAATATGTTCTGCCCGATACCACTACAGACGGTATCAATAAGCTGATGGAGCTTCAGGAACAGCAGACTAACGCCATCAATTCCCTTGCCAATACGGTAGCGCATCAGCTTTCACAGGGCCTTGCGGATATGCTGGAGCCGCAGTTTGACCGCTTTGACAAGACGATCACGAGCTTCGGCATGATGGCCACGAGAAACCAGCTGGATGCTCTTTCGGTTGTTGTCAACCAGTTCATCAAGGAGATGAACAAGTCGCTCAACAACTCCTTTAATAACCTTGCGGATACCATCAATAAGGCCTACAGCCTTCAGGAGAGCAATGCAAGACAGATGGAGGAGATCCTTCAGAGGACCGGCAGCTCTGCCGCAAACCTGAGGGAGATAGATGTACAGACCGCCAATATCGTGCAGGCACTGGATACCTATACGAAGGATATCATGACGGTCCAGGGAGAGATGAGCAAGAACCTGGTATCCATCCAGCAGAGCCTGGAAGCGGATTCCGCCTTCCTGGAGCAGGAGCGGAATTATATGGCGGATCTCGGATCCTACAGAAAAGCCCTGGAGGCATCGGCAATGTCCTTCAACGAACAGCTTAAGAACCAGAAGCTTCTTCTTGAAGATATCAACAAGCTGGTAACAAGGACTCCCGACAGCATCAAGGAGACCTTCAAGGTCATCGAGGACGACCTCGTTAAGATCGAGACTCATTTCAGGAGTACCATCACGGATATCCAGGATGCTACGGAGAGGGTTTCCGGGGTTGTCAACAACTCCAGCGTATATCTTGAGAAGGCCTTTGACAGGGCATATTATTCCATTGAGCAGCTTACCAATGCGGTGGACAGGATGAGGAGGAGTCTGTAATGATCCCCAAAACTTCGGCCGGGGATATACGGGGGTATAATTAAAATATGGGTCAGAGAAAACATCACAGGAAAATGGACGAGGAGACCACCTACTGGTTATCCTATTCGGATATGATGGCCGGACTTCTTCTTTGTTTCGTGCTTATCATATCTTTCACGCTGCTTCAGGCCAAGGTACAGTTCGACCTTGATGAGGCAAAGCTCATAGGCAAGGAAAATGAGCTGATCATCCAGTCTGATGCCCTTGAGAAGGAAAGGCAGACCATAGCCTCCCAGCAGATGCTTCTGGACCAGCAGACTCTTACCATGAGCCAGCAGCAGAAAACTCTTGAGGAGCAGGAGGAGGAGCTTATCCGTCAGCAGAGCGCCATCAAGATGCAGTCCGATGAGATCGCAAAGCAGCAGAAGATGATGGAGGAGCTTCGCAAGACCCTTGCAGACCAGCAGATCAAGCTGGATAACATCATCGGTGTAAGGGGAGAGCTCATCCAGGAGCTGAAGAATGAGTTTGACAAGTCCAACATGAATATCAAGGTTGACGAGCAGACCGGTGCGATCACCTTTGATTCCAGCATATTGTATGAATACAGCAAGGATGAGCTCAGAGACAGCGGTAAGGAATTCCTGGGAGAGTTCATACCGAGATATTTAAGGATCCTTATGGGGCCCAAATACAGGCAGTACGTGGCCGAGGTGATCATCGAAGGGCACACGGACGACGCGGGTACATATATTTATAATCTGGATCTGTCCCAGAGAAGAGCCCTTTCGGTTGCGGAGTACATACTGGACGAGAAGAACGGTGTGATCAATAAGTCGGCGATAGAGGCGCTTGAGGACATACTGACAGTTACCGGAAAATCCTTCAGTGATCCGATATATAAGAGTAACGGAGAGATAGACCAGGAAGCATCCCGAAGAGTGGAATTTCTGTTCAGGCTGAAGGATGAAGAGATGATCCAGGAAATGATGGATATTCTCAGCGAAGAGATAGGAGAATAAACTCACATATTAAGGAGAGAGCCATGAGAAAGCGCAGGCATAGAGAGAGACTTATTTTGATAGCGGGACTGGTGGTAGTTGCGGTGATCATCATCGTGGTCATCCTTCTGCTGGTTCTGAACAGGAAGAAATTAGAGTACCTTACCCTGACGCCTACCTTCCAGGAGACGGAGCTTGACGTCAATTCCGACTACGTATTTATGGTAACGACGGAGCCTGAGGGTATAAAGCTTAAGGATCTCGAATATTCCGTGGACGATCCCACCGCTGTTTTTTCAACGGCCAGCGAGGATAATACCCAGGCCGTGCTTCATACCGGTGCCGAGGGTACGGTAAATATCTTTGTAAAACAGGGAGATGTGGTAAGTAATTACATGTCCTTCTCGGTAGTGGATATTACCGCTCAGGCTCAGATAGAAGCCGAAAGAGAGGCTCAGGAGCAGGCGGAGCTGGAAGCCCAGCAGGCGCTTGAGGCAGAACAGGCCGCGGCAGTAGAGGAGGTAAAGCTCTACGTACGTACTACCAGTAAGGTTCGTGTCAGAAGCTCGGCATCGACTGCTTCCGACGATAATATAATAACCACGGTCGACAAGGGCACAAACTTCGTAAAGACAGGTGAGACCAGCGCTGAGGACGGAGCTGTCTGGGTCAGTGTGGAGTACGAAGGCCAGGAAGGTTTCATCAGATCCGATATGGTAGAGGATATTTCCGAGGATGAATACAACGGAGTTTCCGCCGGGACGGAGGAAAACACCGGAGAACAGACTGCGGAAGAGAACAAGCCCGAAGAAAAGAAACCTGAGGAAAAGAAGCCCGAGGAGCAGAAACCCCAGCAGAGCGCTGAAGAGCAGGCAGCGGCGGCAGCGGCAAAGGCCGCGGCGGATGCGCAGAAGGCTCAGGAGGATGCTGCAGCAGCGGCTCTGGCCCAGCAGCAGGCTCAGCTTGAAGCGGCAGCGGCGGCCCAGGCGGCAGCGGCGGCGGCCGGAAGGACCATACAGTGTACGGACGGTTCGATGGTTGTGACTCCCGCCCAGTACCAGTGTCTTGAGGGCTACTGGTCATATACCGGGGATACCGACGGGATGATCTCGCATCATTCAAAGGGCGAGATACAGCAGCTGCTTTCACTTAACGGATTATAATACTGATCATCGGATACGGGGATTTATAATGGCAGGCTATGATTATCTGATCGTAGGAGCGGGGCTTTTCGGTGCCGTTTTTGCTCATGAAGCCGGAAAGGCCGGAAAGAGATGCCTGGTGATAGACAGGCGCTCCCACATAGGGGGGAACGTTTATACGGAGGAGATAGCGGGGATCAATGTACACAGGTACGGTGCCCATATCTTCCATACGAGCAATAAAGAAGTATGGGATTACATGAATTCCTTTGTTCCCTTTAACAGGTATACCAACTCTCCTGTGGCAAGGTATAAGGACGAGCTCTATAATCTTCCCTTTAACATGAATACCTTCCATGCCCTCTGGGGTGTAAGGACACCTGAAGAGGCAAAGGAGATCATAGAAAACCAGCGCAGGCAGGCAGTCTCTGATATGGAGGCCCTGGGCGTGACAGAACCCAGAAACCTTGAGGAGCAGGCCCTGAGCCTTGTGGGACGTGATATATATGAAAAGCTCGTGGAGGGCTATACCGAGAAGCAGTGGGGAAGAAAAGCCCGTGAGCTTCCTGCTTTCATCATCAGAAGGCTTCCTGTGAGGTTTACCTACGATAACAACTATTTTAACGATAGCTTCCAGGGGATACCTGAGGGCGGATATACGCTTATTATAGAAAAGATGCTCGAAAAGGCCGAGGTAAGGCTTTCGACTGATTTCTTCAGGGACAGGGAAGGGCTTTCAAAGCTTGCGGACAGGATCGTGTTTTCGGGTATGATAGATGAATTCTATGACTACCGCTTCGGAGGCCTCGAATACCGCAGCCTTCGCTTTGAGACTGAGCTTATCGATACGGATAATTATCAGGGGAACGCAGTGGTCAACTATACCGAATATGAGGTTCCCTACACAAGGATAATAGAGCATAAGCATTTTGAAAGCTTTGGGAATACGCCCCAGAAAAAGGAATCCGAAGGAAGAACGGTGATCACGAGGGAGTATCCCGCAGCCTTTAAGAGAGGTGATGAGCCCTACTACCCGGTGAACAACGAAGAGAACAATGCCGTTTACGAAAAATACAGAGAGCTTGCACAAAGCGAGAAAAATGTCATTTTCGGAGGACGGCTGTCAGATTACAGATATTATGATATGCACCAGGTGGTATCGGAAGCTCTTGAGGCTGTAAACCGTGAGCTTTTGTAACACCGAAGGGATCTGTAATTAGAGGGGATATGGTTATTGCTTACACAGCTGCAAGGCTGTAACGGTAACGATAAAAACCCTTTCTGATTAAATGATCCGCTCTGACAACAGAACGGATCGGCACGAAATAAAAGAGGGATCCCGGATCCGGGATCCGCGCCCAGTCAGGATACAGACTGGTTCTGAAAACAGAGGAGGAAAAAGAAATGAGTAAATCAGCGGCAATTCTTATCACCATATTCCTTGGTGGTCTTGGAGTTCATCGTTTTCTCGCCGGCAAGATCGGCACCGGGGTCATCTGGCTTTTAACAGGCGGCGTATTCGGAATAGGATGGCTCTATGACCTTATCATGGTCTGCACGGGCAAGTTTACCACAAAGGATGGTACACCGTGGATCACTGAGGGGTGACAGTCGGCCTTTACCATTTGCCTGGATAATAACGAAACAGATACTTAAAAAAGACATAGCCGGGAGGGTGATCTCTTCCGGCTATGTCTTTTTATGCGCAGGGTGCGATTTCATCTGCCCTGCCTGATCACAGTGTTTCCCTAACAGTATCCGGAGAACATCATCCCGCTGTAGCTGCTGGTAACATAGGGTGATGCAAAGGAATGTCCGGGGTTTTTGTATTCCACAACCTTCCTCATGGTATACTGCATCGGGTCGAGAGAAACCTCGTTTGCCTTGTTCAGTACACTGGTAGCAAAGCTCTTTATTGTATTAAAGCTCTCATTCGCATCGTCCTTCTGGGCGGTCTTCTGGATCGTATCCTTATCAAGGGAGATGGTCCCGTCGTCCTGGAAGTTTATTCCTATCTTTCCAAGGGACTCACCGTATCTCAGCGAGATCGCCCTCATTTCCCTCAGCAGCGCCTTTGAATTGGGCTGGCTCTCAAGGTATTCCGAAGCGTGGCTTACAAAGCTGTTATAGCCTCCTATCAGATGCCTTATATTATCGGTAATGGACTCAACGTCGGTCTTTAGCCCGATGGAAACGCTCTTACCTTCTTCGGATGCCTTCTTTAAGGTAAGGTCGTAGGTATCCTCGATGGTAAAATGATTGGAGGCGGAGACACCTTCGATCCCGTTTATGGAAAACTCGGCATTTGTCGGCGGTCTCGCTATGTTATCCAGCCCGAAGTAGTTTACCGCTCCGCTTGTTTTGCTGGTATGGTCATCGGTCACGATGAACTGTGCTTCTCCGTTTCTGAGGCCCGTGTCATCCGACTCAAGCTCCAGAGCGGTATTTCCGTTTCCGTCGCTGACCGCAGATGCCTTTATACCTATATTTGAACGGTTTATAAGCCTTGCCAGCTTTTCCTGGATACTCCTGTTGGTATCATTCTCTCCTATATTAAACTGAAACTCGTAATCGGTGTCCTTACTGTGAACATCGAAGGAGTAGGTATCGGGAGGGAGGTTGGCCTTTTCATCGGGCATAAACCTTCCGGTATTCTTCTGGCTCTGAGCCAGCTGGGTGATCACCAGATTAAAGTTGGTAATGGTATTATCGCTTATCTTCTCGCCGATATAGGATACCTCTACCGAATCCGGATCGCTGACGGATACCGTCTTTTTGGAAAGCAGCTCCTCATCCTCGGCCTCGTTGGAAACGGAGGAGATGGTATTCTTTAAGTTCCTGGCGCTCTCTTTCAGGGAAACCGCAAAATTCTTGGTTTCCTTGCTGGTATCAAGGAGAAATACAGGGGATTCTTTGTTTTTTTCTACGATGGAATTATAAACACCACGAAGCTCGCTCTTTTTATGGGTATCATACTTGGTATTGATGCCCATCATCGGACCGTACATCGTGGCTAGATTTGTATATGCGTTATTTAATGAATTTATATCTGCCATCTGCTTCCCCTCCTTTCTTCCCTGAAATGATCGCTTCAGCGGATTCAATTCCGCCTATTCACCATATCGCCCGCCGGGATATCGATCCGATCCCGGAACCTGTCAAGGGCGATGATGAAACGCGCGAGTAAGCATATGCTTATATA
>DNAD01000107.1 GCA_003484785.1 Lachnospiraceae bacterium | reverse complement strand
TTGCCATCGAAAAAGTGCGTTTTTCGGACAGCCTGTCTGTAGAATATGACATCAGAGCGGTTGACTTTGTGATCCCGCCCCTTGCCCTGCAGGCCATCGTGGAAAATGCGGTTCAGTACGGTATAGAAAAGAAGCCGGGAGGGGGCACTGTCAGGATAAGCACGGACATGGAAGGCGAAGAGGTTAAGGTGACGGTGTCCGATACGGGAGTCGGGCTTGATACCGGAAAGATATCTCTTAACAGGTTTGAATCCGATGAAAAGGGGAGAAGGCATGTGGGCCTTTACAGCGCGTCATACAGGGTAAAGAATCTCTGCAGCGGTTGCCTTGAAATAGACAGCAGGCCGGGCGAAGGCACAACGGTGATCATGAAGCTCAAAAGAGGCACTAAGTGATGAACATACTGATAGTAGATAATGAGGAGCTGGCTCTCAAAAGCCTTGTAAAAACGGTGGAGTCTGTGGTGGGAAAGGCAGAGATCACGGCTGTTTCCGACCCGGAGGAGGCTTTGAAGACGGCGCGCCAAAGAAAGCCGGAAATTGCCTTCCTTGATATAGAAATGCCCGGGATGAACGGAATGACCCTGGCAAAGAAGCTTAAGGAGCAGATAAATCCCAGGATGAACATCATCTTTACCACAGGCTATAATGATTACATCGGCGAGGCCTTTACAAGGCTGAGGGCAAGCGGATATCTGATGAAGCCGATAACCGCCGGGATGATAAGAAAAGAACTGGAAGAGCTTCGTTATCCCGTTGAGCTTAAGGGCGATAAGAGACTGCGCGTAAGATGCTTTGGAATGTTTGAGATATTTATCGACGAAAAGCCCGTAAGCTTTCATTACAGCAAAACAATGGAGCTGTTTGCATATCTTGTGGACAGGGAAGGGATGGTTACGACCTCCGAGCTGTCGGAAAACCTGTGGGAGGGGGATGATAATGCCGCTGATCACAGATCCTACCTTCGGAACATGATCAGTGATCTTGTTAAGACGCTGGGGGGATACGGCTTAAAGGATGTCGTGATAAAGAAATACGGGAAGATAGGCCTGGATGTCACAAGGCTCGACTGCGATTATTACGAGTATAAAAACGGTAATCCGGCGGCCGTCAACGCTTTTTTCGGCGAATACATGACACAGTACTCCTGGGCAGAGAATACCCTTGGAAGCCTGGTCTTCATGGAGGAGGAATGACCTTGCCGCAACGGGCTGTCAGGATACGGCATTAATGGAACTGAATGAGAACGGCTGTTATTCAATGTGTGACGGTTGAGTGACACTCTGTGTGTTATAATGCACACGATATAGGTAAGTGTTATGAGATACAGAGGGCTTGACAGGTATTGATATATAGAAGGACAATCTTTTACAGCACAGCACAGCACAGCACAGCACAGCACAGCACAGCACAGCACAGCACAGCTTAAATTAGTCCTTTGTAGAGACAGAAACTGCATATATCAAAAAACTGACCGCCGGGGACGGCAGGGCATTTTGCCCCGGCCCCGGCGGTCGTTGTATGATACCGGTATCAGTCCTTACGCACTGCCTTCATTTCCACTTTCCGTTCATACATGGCCTTATCCGCTCTTTTGAAAACATCCTCCACGGTCTTATCGGTCTTTTTATCAAATTTGGCGTAGCCTATGGCGGCGGATATTTGCTCCCAGGGCTTTAGAGTTTCATCGTCCTGATACTGTTTAAGACGGCTGTTGAAGGCCTTGATCAGATCGTCAACCCCGCGGTAATCGCGATTCTTAAGCACTATGATAAACTCGTCTCCGCCGATGCGGAAAACCGGCGAGTGCTCGAATATCTCACAGACCAGCATACAGAGCCTTCTGATGGAAATATTGCCCTTTTCGTGGCCGTAGGTATCGTTGGTCTTCTTTAAAAAGTTAAGATCCACCATGGCAAGGCCGAACTCGTTAAAGCCGTCTGCCAGGTCCGCCTCAAGCTTTTCCACCTCGTAATCATAGGCGGTCTTATTACGTATTCCGGTAAGGGAATCCTTGACTGCCAGCGCCTGCAGGGTGCTGGCCTTTTCTTCTGTTTCACGCAGAGCGATCTTTGTATCGATCAGGGTATTGATGTTAGAGTTCATGTCCGCCTCCATCTGCTTCATTGAGCTAAGCAGCTGGGAGATCTCGTCATGTATGCTTATCTGCAGCTCCTCAAAGGCATGATGAACAACATCGTTGTTTTCCGAGCAGTAGTTCCTGGCCGTATCCGAAAGCATCCTGACCGGCTGGATAACGTTCTTTCCCACATACCACAGTGAGATAATGAGCATGATGAGCGTCAGAGCAAGGATCAAAAGGGATGTCGTAATAACATAGCTCTGCTCCTTCGCCCTGATGTCGTTCATGGAGATATCCACACAAAGGTGAGCGAAGGCTTTGCCGTTGAGCATGACGGGGTAGGCTGCGGTAACGAGCCAGCCGTACACCTCCTCGTTGGTAATGGTAGCGGGAACGGGCGCATCCTCCCTTTCGGGCCAGACACCGTCCTCGAAGGAGTCAACGACGCCCGGAGGACAGGCATCCTCGTAAGCGGCATCAAGGATGTAGATCGCGTGTTTGACATCGGTCTGATAATTTATAAAATAAATACAATCAACATTGAAGATATCCTGATAGACGCGAAGGTCATCCCTGAGCTTTTGAAACAGCGGCAGCTCCTCGATCCCTTCATAATTTGACATATAGGCATTCCACTCATCAGTACCCCATTCCGTGCTGGGGATAACCTTATCGATGCTGCGGTATGCAGTCATGACCAGATCGGTGATCTCGTAAGCCTCTTCGGGATCAATGGCAGTGACTACGGCCTCTGCGATCTGCTCGGCTCTGTCCCTGTATTCCTTGTCGATGACATCCGTTGCGATCCTTTGAACGGAAAGGATCGAGATAAGGCCTATGACAAAGCAAATGACGACTACACCGATCGTTAATTTTACCCTTAGGGAAAGAAAACGTTCTTTCTTCATTATACTGTCTCCTGGTTTGAGTCTTAGATCCGCAGCGCCGTTATCGGGTTATTACAAAGATTTTAACAGAAAAGAGGGGATATAACAAGATTTATATGGCAGAACCCGTTGCCGTCACGGCCCGAAAGGCTGTGAACAGTAACGCCAATTTTGTCTTTTTATGTTGTGAATTTTATAGTAGAATAAATATATCGGTTATCTACGGGGGGAAAGGTTTATCCGGCAGAGAAAGAAAGGAGGAGAAGATGGGTAAAAAAAAGATCCCTGTTATAGTGATCAACAGGGAATACGGAGCAGGGGGCAGGAGCCTGGCGGCTATTTTGTCAGAGAGACTGGGAATACCGTATTATGACAGGGAGTTTGTGGAAAAAACAGCGAAGGAGAGCGGTTACGGCGAGGATGAGGTCCTTAAGGAGGGAGAGGAGATGAGCAAATCCTCCAGAGTGATAAACAATTTCTTAAACAGCACCGTATCCTACAGCAGCTCTTATGACGCGATCTTTCAGGCCGAGAAAAAGGTGGTTTTAAAGCTTGCCGAAAAACCGTGCATTATGGTGGGACGCTGTGCGGACCGCATACTTGATGAGGCGGGGATCGATGCTGTAACCATCTATCTGCATGCTCCTCTTGCCTTCAGGCTCAAAAGGGCGGAGGAGCTTAAGGAGAACGGTGAGGAAAAGCTGGAGAAATTTGTTGAGGAACGTGACAGCCAGCGCAGGGTATATTATAAGCAATATACCGGCTGTGATATCACGGATGCCTCAAATTATACATTCTGCTTTGATGTCGAAAAGGTCAGCGTTCCTCTTTGCGCGGATTTCGTTATGGCCATGCTCGAAAAAGAATGACGAACCTTAACGACAGAAGGGAGGAGAATATGAAAAGATCGATAAAACGCACAGTTTTATGTGCATTACTGACCGTGTCAGTGCTTGTCCTTTCCGGCTGCGGGGGACGCAGGCTTATGATGGGAACGGGAGGAACATCGGGAACCTATTATGCTTTCGGCGGTGTTCTGTCCCAGTATATGAAGAACTATACCGATTACAATGTGACCGCGGTCTCCACAGCGGCTTCCAAGGCTAATATACAGAGCATCGGAGACGGTGACTACCAGATCGGCTTTACCCAGTCCGACGTTATGAACTATGCCTGGGACGGAAGCAGATCCTTTGAAACCGACGGCCCCTGCAGGGACTTCCGCGTGATGGGGGCGCTGTATGCCGAAACGGTGCAGCTGATCACCATGAAGCAGGATATCCAGAGCGTAAGCGACTTAAAGGGAAGAAGCGTTTCCATCGGAGCTCCCGGATCCGGGGTTTTCTTCAATGCCATGGACGTGCTGGAAGGAGCGGGGCTTACGGTGGATGATATCAAGCCTCAGTATCAGAGCTTTGATGACAGTAAGGAAGCGCTGAAGGACGGACAGATCGATGCGGCCTTTATCGTGGCGGGAGCTCCGACCTCCGCCATCACCGAGCTGGCAACAACAAACGGGGTATTTCTGATCCCCATAGAAGGGGAGCTTCAGAAAAAGATCATGGAGCTGTGTCCCTATTACGCGCCCATGCAGATCCCCGCGGATACCTATCCCGGACAGAGTAAGGCGGTGGATACCATAACAATTAAGGCTACGCTTATAGTTGACGCGGATATGGATGAGGATACGGTTTACGAGCTTACGGCCGCCATCTTCGATCACGCGGAGGATATCAGTAAGGAGAACGCCAAGGGAGAGGAGCTGTCCATAGAAAATGCCACATCGGGGATAACTATACCCTTTCATGCCGGAGCTGCCCGTTATTATAAGGAACATGGCGTTTCGGTAGAGATACAGGAGGAGGATATATGAGTATTCAGAATGAAGACAGACGCGAATACGAACTGGATCAGGAAGGCCTCGAGGAGGTCATGAAAAAATATGACAGGGAATCCAACGTCCGTGCCTTTTCGGGGAAAGCCGCTCTGGCGGTGAAGACGCTTATGATCGCGTTTTCCCTGTTCTGTATCGGAGTTACCCTGTTTGCCACGTTCCTTGAGGAGATAAGACTGACGTCCTTTATGGGACTGATCGTGCTGTTAGGGTTTCTTTACTATCCCGCCAAAAAGAACCAGAACAGAGTCAACCATATCCCCTGGTACGATATACTTGGAATGGTACTGGGCTCGGGGGCGTTTTTCTATTACACCTTCAACGCCGAGCAGATAATCCAGCAGGGCACCAGATTTTCCGCGGGACAGATCTTTATCGCCCTGATCGGCATAGTTGCCCTTTTAGAGGTTACGAGACGCAGCGTGGGCTGGCCCATACTTATCGTTGCCGTATTTTTTATTGTATATGCCATCGTCTACGGGCTGACAAACCCTTCTCTTGCAGGAAGGCTTAAATATCTGGTGCGCAATCTCTTTTACGCAAAGACAGGGATATTGTCGACGCCCATCAACGTCTGCTCCAAATTTATCGTCGTCTTTATCATATTCGGCGCGTTTCTTGAGCGGACCGGTATTTCGGAGCTGTTTATCAACATTGCCAACTGCGTCGCGGGACGTTTTGCCGGAGGCCCTGCCAAGGTGGCCGTTATCTCCTCGGCGCTCTGCGGCATGGTCAGCGGTTCTTCGGTGGGGAATACGGTTACTACCGGTTCCGTGACGATCCCCATGATGAAGGAGACCGGCTACAAACCTGATTTTGCGGGAGCGGTGGAGGCCGCGGCATCTACCGGCGGCCAGATCATGCCGCCCATCATGGGAGCGGCAGCCTTCCTTATGGCGGATATTATCGGGGTACGCTACTCTGACATTCTTGTAAGGGCCATTTTCCCGGCTGTCCTTTATTTTACCGGCATTTTCATAGCTGTGCATCTTGAGGCTAAAAAATACGGGCTTACGGGCATTCCTTCGGAAAAGCTTCCCAAGATCGGAAAGCTTCTTAAGAAGATCTATCTCCTGGCGCCCCTGGTAATGCTGGTGATCTGGGTTTCCAACAATATGATGACCATGCAGAGGGCGGCTGCCTATGCCATCATCGTGGCGGTAGTGGTGAGTATCCTTGACGGGATTTTTTACGGAGGCTATCGTGAAGCTTACGGCGCACTGAAAAAGAACGGCGATGCCAATCCTTCCCTTTCCGTCCTTATCGGAACCAAAGAGGAGTGCGGAAACTGCTTTACCTTAAAAAAGCTTCTGGACTCTCTTGAAGCAGGAGGAAAGGGGACCATTACGGTTGGCGCGGCCTGCGGGGTTGCAGGCATAATTTCCGGAACCATCACCATGACCGGTCTGGCAAACGAGATGATAAACGCCATCGTAGCGGTTGCGGGGGACAGGCTCATTGTCGCGCTGGTGCTTACCATGCTTTGCTGTATAATACTTGGAATGGGCGTTCCTACTACGGCTACCTATTGTATCATGGCGGCCACCTGCGCGCCTATACTGACCCGTATGGGGGTTCCGATACTGGCGGCTCATTTCTTTGTATTCTATTTCGGCATAGTCGCAGACATCACGCCCCCTGTGGCGCTGGCGGCCTATGCAGGAAGCGCCATCGCCAAATCCAATCCAATGAAGACAGCGCTTAACGCTACCAAAATGGCCATCGCGGCCTTTCTGATCCCCTATGCGTTCTGCTTCAACCCACAGATGCTTCTGATAGACGCAAGTGTCTTCAACGTTATCATCCTCTACGTCACCTCCCTTGTGGGAATTGTAGGCGTGGCGGCCGCGCTTGAGGGATATTTCAGGTCCGGCATGGGGATGGTCGACCGCCTTCTGTTTTTATGCGGAGGGCTTTTGATGATCTTTCCGGGGACAGTAACAGACGTTACGGGATTATTACTGATCGCTGCCGGAGTTGCCCTTCAGTTTGCAAAGAAGTCCGTTCCGGCAAGGTAACGGGAAAAAGATTATTGGAGTGATGACATGCCGGTCATACAGATAACACAGGATATCGCTTTTAAATATGCTGACAGGATCCCGCCGGAGCTGTTAAATGATCTTGATCGCGAATATTTCAGAGGGCTGGCCGTCGAAAATGACATTGACGGTCAGCTGCAGGCAGCCATGATCTGGGAAATGAAGAAGCTTGAGGATCTGGACGCCCCTGCCGAGGCGGAGATCCTCTGGTTTTGGGTAGATGATGAAGCGGGAGGCGAGGCGCTTCTCAGCGAGTTTGAACTGAGTGTTCAAAACTTTAACGTTGACGCGACCAGATTTGAACTGGAAAGCCTTGAACCTGCTGAAAGAAGAGTGCTGATAAGCTCCGGGTTTGAGATCAGTGAAGCGGAAAGCAGGGATATCTGCGTCACGGTAGAGGAAATGGTTTCGCTCTCTCCCTTCCACAGGGAGGTCAGACCGGTGGATTATATCAAAAGCCTGGCGGATATCACTACCAGCCAGTTTAAGGCCGGCATAATGGACAGCGCCTACCATGGAAGGTATGGCTTACTGGATGATCTTCCCTTTCTGCCCATGACCCGTTATGACCCGGACATATCCAGCTGCACGATCACCGATGATAAGATAAACGGCCTCCTTCTGGTACACAAGACCGTAACGGGGATATTTATAGTGGAACTGCTTTTTGCCATGGAGCCTGACGCAAACATAAATCTGCTTAAGATGATGCGCTTTTCGGCAGGCATGGCCAAGGCTCTGTGTGACCCGGAGGACATAGTGATCTTAAGAAGGCATAATGAAGCTTCAAAGGCCCTTGTCCATAAGCTGTTTCCCGATAAAAAGGGTAATATGGTCTTCAGGGGAGAAAAGCAGAATGAATATTAGGGATTAGAGAGGAGAAAT
>DNAD01000371.1 GCA_003484785.1 Lachnospiraceae bacterium | reverse complement strand
TTGTTCGGGGTGAGGAACGTGCCTCCGCTGGCGATGGCGAAAATAATGACCTCAGCGATAAACACCAGCCAGATCGCGTTGCTTTTTAAAAATCGAACCATATTATTATTCATAGCAAAAGCTCCTCCTTTATCCCTGAGCATTATCCACGATCGACGATGCCATCATCATGATCGTTTCCTCATTGAACTCTTCCTTTTTCAGTTCACCAGTGATCACATGTTCCGCAAGCACTATGATCCGGTCAGACATTCCCATCAGTTCCTCCATTTCGGAAGAGATCATCAGGACACTCCGACCCTCGGCGACCAGATCGTTGATAAGCTTATAGATCTCAAATTTGGCTCCCACATCAATACCTCTTGTGGGTTCATCGAATATGATCAGCTCCGAATCCGCCGCCAGCCATTTCGCAAGGATCACCTTCTGCTGGTTTCCTCCCGACAGGTTCTTTACCAGCTGCTCCAGGTTCGGGGTCTTTATCTGTATGCTCTTCCTGAACTTTTCCGCGATATCCTTTTCCTTTTTGCTGTTGATCACGCTCATGCTGCTGATCCTCTGATAGATCGGCATATTTATGTTGTGCTTTATGGAGCTTCCCAGAAGCGCTCCGTGCCTCTTTCTGTCCTCCGGAACCAACGCGATCCCAATGTCGATGGCCTCTCTGGGGCTCCTGGGATCGATCTCCTTTCCTTTGAATATAATATGTCCGGATTCCTTTGGCTTTGCGCCGAACAGGACTTCGGCAAGCTCTGTCCTTCCCGCTCCTACCAGGCCTCCGAGGCCCAGGACCTCTCCCGCGTGGAGCTTCAGACTGATATTTTTGTCCCCGTTTCCGCAGACATTTTTGAGCTCAAGGACCACATTATTCTCATCCACATGTGATTCCCTGGGCGGGTACTTCTGAGTCATTTCACGTCCGACCATCAGCTGAATCAGCTGATCGACGGTTGCTTCCTTAGTGACCAGCATGTCTACATACTCACCGTCTCTTATGACCTCGATCCTGTTTGAGAGCCTGAATATCTCTTCCAGCCGGTGTGAGATATAGATGATGGAAACGCCCCGTTCACGAAGCAGTTCGACCACCGCAAACATGTTTTCAACTTCATTGCTCGTAAGAGGCGCCGAAGGCTCATCCATTATAAGCACCTGTGCGTTCTGCTCGATGGCCTTCGCGATCTCTATCATCTGCTGATAACCGACCGTAAGGTTCTTAACAAGCTCCTTCGGATCGATCTTTATTTTAAGCTGTGCAAAAGCTTTCTCTGCTTCCCTCTCCATCGCCTTACGGTCGATCATTATACCCTTTCGGATGGGCCTGCCCAGAAAAAGATTTTCCGCAGCGGATAATTCTCCTACATTATTAAATTCCTGATAAATGATGGCTATACCGTTCTCAGCAGCCAGCTGAGGCGTCATTCTGTCGAATTCCTTACCATTCACCCTGATCTTTCCCGATGTAGGAATAACCGCGCCCGAACAGCACTTGATCAGGGTGGATTTTCCCGCGCCGTTTTCACCGATCAGCCCCAGTACCTCACCCTTCCGAAGCTTCAGGGTTACATCCTTGAGCGCGACGACACCGGGATATTCTTTGCGAATGTGTTCCAATTCCAGTACATATTCTTCGCTCACTTGTCATCCTTCCTTTCCCTTTTTAAGAAAGCGGGAAGTATCTCTCCCGCCTGTCACAGCAGCCACAGCCCTGTGTTTATTTCCGTAAAGGGCTGCGAAAACCATCTGTCCCCGCAGCCCTGTAGCTTAAGGAAATACTGTCCTGTCAGCCTTCCTTCATTACTTCATCTCGCTTAAGATATCCTGTGCATTCTCCTTGCTGATCGGAGCTACTCCGCGGAATACGTTCTTAGCGCCGACGGAATCCGAAAGGATAAGAGCATACATGGATGCGCATGCTGTTGCCGTATCAACGTCAGAGCCTTCGAAACCGATGATTCCCTTTGAAGCCTGTGTATCATCAAGAAGCTGGTTGAGCTGCTGCTTGGTAACGTCTGTGGTAAATACGCCCATGTCCTCGGGGATCTTTCCGTCATAAGCGGTCTGTGCATAGGTAACAAGAGCCTCATTTGCGCCGATCATAGCGCCTGCGCCGATACCGGTAACGACCTTGCAGTCAGGATGTGCCTGAAGGATCGTCTCCATGGCTGTCTGTGCTACGTTAGCCTCGATAGCTGCCTGCTCCGCAACCAGCTCATACTTGCCTGCAGCGGTATTCTCAAGACCGATCTTGATGCCGTCGCCTCTCTCAAGGAGAACCTTTGTCTGAGGATAGCCGATCAGAACGACCTCAGCCTTGTTGTCCTCTGAATAATGATCGCTGATGAAGGCGCCTGCCATTTCACCGATGGCAATACCCAGATCAGTATTGTTTAAGATCCAGTTCGCGTCGGTATTCTCCATGGGATCATCCCAGCACATGACCTTGATGCCTGCTTCTCTTGCCTGAGCAGCCACATCCTCTACCGCATTGGCATCTGAAGGATGGATCATGATAAGATCGCAGCCTGAGCTTATGAAGTTTTCTACCTGACCGATCTGTGTAGCGGAGTTGTCGTCACAGGCAACGATGGTGTAGTCGGCGCCGTTCTCGGTAAGAACATCCTCAAGCGCGGCCATAACGCCTGCCCAGTATGCATTCTGTAAAGACTGGATGGTAATGCCGATCTTCTTTCCGTTCAGAGCAGAAAGGTCTGCCTTGGCATAGAACTCAGGGCTTGCCTGAACGCCTTCGGTCGCTCCCGTGCTGTCGGCTGCGGGCTCCGATGCCTCTTCTGCCGATGCTTCCTGTGTCGTTGTCTCAGCTGACCCTGCTGTGGCTGCAGGTGCCGCACAGCCGATAACTCCAACTGCAAGTGCTGCTGTCATTAATACTGCCAATACTCTTTTTTTCATCGTTTTTCCTCCTTAGTGATGAATTACTTTATTAAACTGTTATGATTATTTCCGGACGATCACATCCTTTCGGGTCGATGATCTGTCCATATTTTCTTTTCTTCGGGATCAGATCAGAAGCAGGTAAATGCCCCGTCGACGATCATATCCGATCCGGTTGTAAAGGTGCTTGCGTCACCTGCAAGGTATACGCAGATGGCTTCCAGCTCCTCCGGCTTTCCAAGCCTTCCCATGGGAGCCATGGCATTCCACTGTTCGATCAGGGCCTTTAAGTGGGGAGCGCTTAATATAAGCTCTGTACCGATATAACCGGGGCTGATGGCGTTGACCCTTACGCCCTTCTTTGCCCATTCCACAGCCAGGGACTTCGTAAGCTGGCTCACTCCTGCCTTGCTGGCATTGTATGCGCACTGGGGCTGCGGCACATTTACTATGTGTCCGGACATCGAAGCGGTGTTTATTATGGAACCGCCTCCGTGAGCGAGCATATACTTTCCGGCGATGGTATCTGTCAGGAATACACCGTTCAGATTTATGTTTATCACCTTATTCCACTGCTCAAATGTCATCTCCTCTGCCGGAGCGTTGATGCAGATCCCTGCGTTTGCGTGGCAGAAGTCCAGTCCTCCGAGCTCCTCAACCACCTTGTCCACCATCGCCTTAACATCGCTCTCTACGGTGCAGTCGCACTTGATCGCGATAACCTTGCGTCCGGTCGCCTCTGCGATCTGCTTCGCAGTCTTCTCGGCTTCCTCGATATCGAGATCTACTATCGCCACATCGGCTCCCGCCTCGGCAAAGCCGGTTGCGGTACACTTTCCGATGCCTCTCGCACCGCCGGTCACGAAACCTTTCTTGCCGTCCAGCCGCATGCTCTCAATAATCCCCATATCCATATCTCCTTTCATTTTAGTCTGTTTATTTTAGTATTTCATTTTGTAAAACCGCTTTATGTTTTCAAGCATACCATAGATTTCGTATCTGTCAATCAGCACAAATATATAAATAAAAGTCGTAATTATTGTGCATTATGCATAAAAATCTCCATTTTGTCAGCTTTTTTAGGATTTATCATAGACAAACAGGAATTATTATCCTATTATATTTAGCAAACACATTTTACTAAAAGGATTTTAGAAATGGCCAGATCGATCACACCCAATCAAATAAGAAGAAACAACCGGAATCTGATCTATCTTTATATATTGAAGCATCCGGGAGTTTCCCAGCAGGACATTTCCTATGAGCTCCGGCTTTCGAGACCTACGGTAACGGCAAACCTTACCGAGCTTGAGGAAACAGGGATGATCATTCCCTCCGGACAGATCGATACCGAGCTGGTGGGAAGGAAGGCCACGGCCTACTCGGCGGTAGCCGATTACCGGGTCAGCATCGCGGCGGATATTCACAGCTCTGTGGTAAAGCTTATAGCGGTAAATCTGAAGGGAGAAAACATAAAGCGGGTCGTCCATTCTCTTCCATATAAGAATTCGGCAGAGTACCAGCTCTTTGTCTGTTCACTGATAAAGGAGTTCATATCCTCCCTGTCCTACCCTCCGTCCCGGATCCTTGGGGTAGGTATCGCGATGCCGGGTCTGGTATCCCCGGACGGTACCTCCATTACATATGGAAAGATCCTGGACTGTACCGGTCTGACCATCGATCTGTTTAAGCGGGAATTACCCTACCCCTGCCGCTTTTTCCACGATTCGGAATCCGCCGCCACTTCAGAGCTCTGGGCTTCTCCGCAGCTTATCGATGCACTGTATCTGCAGATCGGCATCCACGTGGGAGCGGCAATGATCAAGGATAAAAAGATCGTCATAGGAAAGCACGGTCACAATGCCACCATCGAGCATATTACAATAGAGGAAAACGGGAAGCCCTGCTACTGCGGGCAGAGAGGCTGCGTTGACACGATCATCTCTCTTGAGGCGCTGACCGCAGATACTCCCGTGGAAACGTTTTTTGAACGGGTACGCCTTGGAGAAAAGGCGGAGAAGAAACGTTTTGATTCCTATCTCAGGGATCTTGCAAAGGTGATCTCCCGTCTTCATCTTTTCTATGACAAGGATTTCATCATAGGAGGTGAGATAGCTTCCTACCTGGAGGAGCAGGATATCACAAAGCTGAACGCCCTTGCTCTGGCTCTCAGCCCCTTTCATGACGCGGTCCCCTATATCTTTCTGAGCAAAATGCCCAAGCACAATGTCACTATCGGGGCAGCCCTGCCCTATATTCAGGAATTCTTAACACAGGAGGAGATAATATGAAGCTTACATTAAACGGACTTACGGAAAGATCAGGATTTGAGCAGGCATCCATAAGGATCCCGGATTATGATATCCGAAAGATAGTCGCAAATACAAAAAAAGCGCCCCGCTGGGCACACTTCGGGATAGGAAATATCTTTCGTATCTTTATCGGGGGCGCCGCGGACGATCTCATAGAAAAGAAGCTTATGGATACCGGGATCACCTGTATCGAAACCTTTGATTTTGACGTGGTGGACAGGATATATGCTCCTTATGACAACCTTGCCCTCTGCGTCACCATGCATGAAAACGGGGATGTTGATAAACGGGTGACCGGCTCGCTTACGGAAGCGATCGCCGCCCGTCCGGGGGATACAAAAGCAGCCGAACGCCTTGAGGAGATATTCACTGCCGATTCCCTTCAGCTTGTATCCTTTACCATCACCGAAAAGGGGTACGAGCTCTTCGACGAAAACGGAAATGTATTCCCAAGACTTTTAAAGGAGCTTTCAGAGGGCCCCGACGCGCCTCTGACAAGCGCCATGACCATAGTTACCGCAGGGCTTAACAAACGATTCTTAGCCGGAGGCGCTCCTCTTTCATTGGTTTCCATGGACAATGTGTCCCAAAACGGAAGCAAGCTTAGGAGCTCAGTCCTTGAGGTTGCAAAAAGGTGGATGGAAAAAGGGTTTATTTCCGAAGAGGCCTTTTCTTATATAAGTGACGAGTCGCGGGTTTCCTTCCCCTGGACCATGATCGATAAAATCACCCCCCGGCCCGACGCCTCCGTGGAGGAAATGCTCAAGGCCGATGGATTGCAGGGCCTGGAGCCGGTGAT
>DNAD01000102.1:4610-9467 GCA_003484785.1 Lachnospiraceae bacterium | reverse complement strand
CTGCAGCGGGTCAAAGGAGAAAACCGAAGAGCTTACGAGCATAGCCGATACCGCCATAACGATCACCGAGCAGCTGCCCGATGTGAAAACGCTCTCATCACAGTCCAATTATATCGGAACTGTAGAGGCAGACAGCACTGTCTATGTAATTCCCAAGGTAAGCGCCGAGGTGCTTTCCAAAAATTTCCAGGTCGGGGATCATGTGGAGGCCGGTGATCTTCTGTTCACTCTTGATGACAGCACCGCAAAGATAGCCCTTGATCAGGCGAACGCCTCCTTAAAGAGCGCACAGGCGGGTCTGAACGCCGCAAAGGCCAACTATGAGGCAGGCCAGGCAGGATATGTCGCCCAGCAGGCCAGCAACACCGCTGCCCACTTTTCCGCGATAGAGACCCTCGGAAAGATCAACACGACGGGACAGCAGCTTCAGGTCGCCGCGGATTCCGCTTCCATACAGGCAAGGCAGGCGGGCTTAAGTGCCGACTCTGCTCATGAGACCTACGATTTTTACAAGGATCAGCTGAGGGACGCAAAGGACAGCCTCGGAGATCTGGAGGGAACGAGGGATCAGGCAAAGCAGGCTCTCTCGGGTGCCCAGGCAGCTCTTGATTCCGCCACTGCGGCCAGCAATACCTTAAACGCAGTACTTGCACAGTATAATTATCTTGCAGCCCAGGGCGGAGGAGACGGAAATATGTCGGCCGATGAGTACCTGCTCACGGAGGGCTTTTCCTCCAAGGAGGAGCTGGATGCGGCAATTTCCACCGCAAATGACTCGGTGACATCCGCCCGGAGCGCCGTTAATACCGCGGCAAACGCCTACACCTCCTCAGAAACCGCCGTTGCGACCATGGAGGGAACCATCGATCAGCTGAGGCTTCAGAAGACCACTGCATCGAATACCGCGGACAGCGCCGCCCTTTCCTATGAGCTTGCCGGCGAAAACGCATCCCTTGCCCAGAGGCAGAAGGACGATTTCGACACCTATACCCGCAACACCATCACCTCACAGGCCATGGCCCAGGTGATAGGCTCCGACCAGCAGCTTGCCGCAAACGGGGCCCAGGTCAGGGCAAGCGGCGCCCAGGTGGATGCAACCAGCGCAGGCGTGGAGCAGGCCAACGCGGCAGTGAAAAACGCCCTTACCGCCCTCTCCTACTACAAGGTGAGCAGTCCTGTGTCCGGCACCATCACGGAGATCAATATATCCGAGCACAACATGGCTACCTCCGCCCAGTCGGCATATACGATAATGGGCGATGCCCCCTGCAAGATCGTCTTTTATGTTCCCGAGAGAACGGCGGCGGCAATGCTTGAAGGGGATGTGATAACCCTGGAGCAGGACAATGAGGAGTTTGCCGGAACCATCATTTCCGTATCAAACGAGATAGATCCCTCAAAGGGGCTCTGCCGTATCGAGGCTCAGTCTCTTGATCCTCTTATTGACCTTCCCCATGATTCAAGCGTAAAGCTGAGGGCGGTTTCCAGAAGGTCTCAGGACGCTCTGACAGTTCCCGTGGACAGTGTTTATTACGACGGCGAGCAGGCCTTTGTATACACAAATGACAACGGGGTCGCAAGAAGAGCGGATGTTACGGTCGGTATCTCCGAAGGCGACTCCATCGAGATCAGGGAAGGCCTTGAAAAGAGCGATCTTGTCATCACCAGCTGGAACGCAAGGCTTAAGGACGGTGCCCGGGTAATGCCTCAGCATGATGAAGGAAAGAAGAAAGACATAGTAGTGGTGGTCGATAAATGAAGTATATTACAAAAGCCGCGATCAACAGACCGGTGACGATCATAGTGACTCTTGTCGCCCTGATCCTCTTTGCCCTGGTGTCCGTATCCGACATGGCTCTTCAGCTGATGCCTGATATCAATATACCCATGCTGGTGCTGGTAGACACCTATCCCGGGGCTTCTCCCGAGGAGGTTGACCGCAATGTCATGGAAAAGCTCAGGGAGGCCTGCTCCAATATTTCCGGTCTGAAAAAGACCCAGACCTCTTCAAGTGAAAGCTACGGCACCCTGGTGCTGCAGTTTGATTATGGTACGGATATCTCAAAGGCCCACGATGATATCCGCTCAAAGATAGATCTCATCAAATCAGATCTCCCGGAGGATGCCACGGAGCCTACGATAATCGAGCTCGATGTGAATTCCATGGATGATATGACCCTTTCGGTATCCACCGATTCCATGGATACGGATCTCTTAAACCTTGTAAATGAAAGGCTCAAGCCCAGGCTGGAGCGTTCCTCCGCCCTTGCGGATATAAGCGTAAGCGGAGGAGACGAGAGATACATTGCCGTGCGTATCATCCCGGAATATGCCGAGCAGTACGGTATAAGCGCCTCGGGGATAGTATCCGCCATCACCGCGGTCAATTACTCGATCCCCGCAGGTTCCGTAAGCTACGGCAACCAGACCCTCAACATGGAGACAGAGGTCCGCTATGAGGATATAGAAAGGCTTAAGCAGGTGCCTGTTGCCACCTCAAAGGGCCAGACCATACATCTTCAGGATGTCTGCAACATAAGCTACGGTATCTCGGATAAGACGGGGCTTTCAAGGTACAACGGAAACGATGATATCAGCATAGGTCTGAAGAGGAAGCAGTCCTCCACCTCCGTTACCCTCTCCCGTCAGGTAAAGAGCATACTGGACGAATTTTCAAAGGAATACCCGAATGTAAATATCAAGATAATCAATGACAGCGCAGACGAGATCGTTGATACCTTAAAATCCGTGTTCAAGACCATGGGACAGGGCATCCTTCTTGCGATGTTCGTTATCTTTGTGTTCTTCGGCGATCTTAAGGGCTCGCTGATCGTCGGCAGTACCATGCCCGTCTCTCTCCTTGCCGCCATTGTGTGTATGTACTTTGCCGGCATCTCCCTTAACGTGATCTCCATGAACGCCCTGGTGCTGTCCATCGGAATGATCACCGATAACGCAGTCGTCGTAATAGAGCTGTGCTTCAGGAAGCAGGAGGAGGGCCTGGATTTTGTCAACGCTGCCTATGAGGGGACCGCGGTCGTTATCAATTCGGTCATCGGATCCACGATAACCACGGTCATAGTGTATCTTCCCCTGGCCCTGCTGGAAGGGCTTTCAGGCCAGTATTTCAAGCAGCTGGGCTATACCATAGTCTTCGTTCTGATCGCCTCCCTGGTCTCCGCCATAACCCTGGTTCCCTTCTTCTTCTCTATCTACCAGCCGACAGAGAGAAAGAACA
Organism: Lachnospiraceae bacterium; assembly: GCA_003484785.1. Lineage (GTDB taxonomy): Bacteria > Bacillota > Clostridia > Lachnospirales > Lachnospiraceae > UBA2868. The sequence continues at coordinate 6,229 of DNAD01000102.1, read as the reverse complement.
ATCCGGTCACCGTGATCATAAACCGGATAGGACGGGTATACGGAAGGTTCCTTGAGCGTTTGATGAAGCACAGTGTTCTCGTGATCCTTTTTGCCTTTCTGATCTTCGGTCTTTCCATCTATCTTGCGACAGGGCTGAAGAGCGAGCTTCTTGCCGCCACCGATGAGGGCCTTATACAGATGGATATCAAATTCCGCCCCAATCTCAGTCTTGAGGCGATGGACGGGACAGTCACGGAGCTTGAGAACTTCGTCGTAAACAGCGGGCTTGCGGACGACTACAGTATCAGGATAGCCGAAAGCACCTCAAGCGCCACCGTTACCGCCTACAAGGCAAAGTCGGTGGATACTCCCACCCAGCAGATCGCCGACAGCTGGAACGAGGCTCTCAGGAATTTCTCCACCTCCTGTGAGATCACGGTTACCTCCGGTTCCACCACAGGCATCTCCTCCATGAATACCGGTGCCTCCGAGGAAAAGGACATAACCGCCGATGATCTGGATTCCCTTATAAAGGCAAGCGCGGATCTTACCGCTCTCCTGGAGGCCACTCCGGGGGTCATCACCGTAAACTCATCGGCCCAGGATACCGGTTCGAAGATCATGATAGATGTGGATCCGGAAATGGCCAGAGCCAGAGGCTTTTCCGCCTCACAGCTCTCCCAGCTCATCTATATGAACATGAACGGGGCAAGCGCCGGCGAGGTGACCATCGACAGTAATAAGTACTCTGTAAAAGTGGAATACCCGAAGGATTATTTTACCTCTCTTGATGAGGTCAGGGCCATGACCTTTATGAGCCCGACGGGCAATAAGATCTCCCTCTCCGAGATAGCGGATATCCGCTTCAAACAGGCCCCCCAGACCATAACAAGGACCGACGGAAGATACAGCGCCTCGATAACCGCGATAATGACCATCGACTCCAAGGACGCGGTGCTTGAGGATATCAACGCCCGTATCGACAGCATGCAGCTGCCGGAGGGAGTTAGCTTTGTAGAAAACAGCATAACCAGCACCATGAACGAGGAGTTTGCCGACATCGGCAAGGCTATAGGCATAGGTCTCTATCTCGTTTTCATGGTCATGGCCATACAGTTTGAATCGGTCGTCTATGCGATCCTTATAATGCTGTGCATACCCTTCGCCTCCATAGGCTCCATCCTGCTTTTAAGGCTCATGGATGTCAAGGTTTCCATGACCGTTCTTCTGGGTGTCCTGATGCTTGCAGGTATCGTTGTTAACAACGGTATCATCTTTATAGACACCACCAACCAGAAAAGGGAGGGCGGCGAGGAAACAAGGTCGGCCCTTGTAAATGCCGGTAAGGAAAGGCTGCGTCCCATCCTCATAACCTCCCTGACCACGGAGCTTTCCATGCTGCCCGTGGCTCTTAAGCTTGCCAAAAACTCAGAGACCCTTCAGGGTATGGGCGTGGTCATCGTCGGCGGGCTCTTTGCCTCAACCCTCCTTACTCTCCTTCTGATCCCTAACTTCTATCTGCTGTTCGATAAATTCAGCAGGAAGGGAAAGAGGAAGAAGGTCGGTGAGAAGGACGCGCCCGAAACGAAAGAGCCCGAAATAAACGAGCTCGAAACGATCGAGCCCGAAACGGAAGAG
>DNAD01000102.1:0-4561 GCA_003484785.1 Lachnospiraceae bacterium | reverse complement strand
CCGAAACGGAAGAGCCCGAAACGAATGAAAGTGAAAGCCCGGATACGCCCGCAGCTGCAGAAGGCGGCTCGGATACCGGCGAATCAGGCGATATTTCCGATAAAGCAGCGGATGGCCCGGATACCGGCGAAACCGGCGATACCCCCGGAAAAGTACAGGATGGTTCCGATCCCCGAAAAAAAATACACCGCCTTTAAAAAGACGGTGTATGATCGCTTAACTGCAGCCAACGCTTAAAATTCAATATGGTTCCTCGTTCCATATAAATGACAGGGAAGGGGGTAAATGCATGGAATTAGTGTTTTCATTGTTCCATGTGCTTAAGGCAGCGCTTGATCTTCTCTCTGATCTCCGCGGTGATCTCATTTTCGCTGCGCCCGATCGTCTCCACTTCCGGGCAGAAGGTGATCGTTAGGGTGCGTTTCCGTCCCGTCGCCTTGTCCCGCGTTTCGGGAAGCGTCCTGTTATAGGGCCAGATCTCATAGCCTCCGGAGATCGCTACCGGAATGATCGTCAGGCCGGTTTCCAGGGCGATCCTGGTGCCTCCGTCTTTGAACGGTCCCAGTACGCCGGTCCGCGTTCTGGTCCCTTCCGGATGAATGAGGAAACTGTTCCCCTCCTTTATGAAATTGATCGACCGCTGCGTGGAGTCGATCGTGTTGCCCGTACGCTCTACCGGGATGCCTCCCAGCGTCTTCATCATCAGCCTTGTGATCTTATTGTCGAGATGCTCTGCCTTGGCCATGCAGCCAAAATGGTCAATATCAGGGCATTTATCCCCCAGCGCTGTCCATGTGAATAATCCGTCAAAGTGCGTCTGATGATTCGGACAGAAGATGTACAGCCTGCCTTTCTCCACATTTTCCAGTCCTTCTACACGAAAATCAAGCGCCCGTCGGCTCCAGCCTTTGAAATAGGCGAACAGCGCCCTGTGGATCCATTTTCTCGGTGCAGGATAGAGGTAGGCGTTCACCTTTTTGGTCGGGTTTTTGCCGGAGGCGGCCGCGCCCTCAAAGATCGGATCGAGGATGTAATCCGTAAGCTCGCGCGCGTTCGGGATCGCAGTGATAAATGCGCCGACACTCACAGAATACAGAGACTCGATCTCCGTACACATCTCCATGATGGATAAAGAATCCATCCCCAGGTCATTCCTGAAATCCTCCAGTCCGGTGATCTCCCGCTCATATTTTGAAATATTCTTTACGATCCGGAATACTTCTCTCTCCACCTCTGCCGGGTCCGGAGCCCCCCTGCCGGCATTGCGGGAGAGAGCCGCGGAAGCTTCAGCAGATGACTGTTCCTCTTTAATCTTCTCTTCTTCGGCAGCCGCTGTCTCTGCCCCGCTCAGGACATATTCCCTGAGCAGGTACCGCTTGGGCTTGCCGATGCTTGTCGCGGGTATCTCATCGATAAAGTGTATTCCGGCGATCCGGTACTGGTTCATGGCTTTGTACTGAAACTCCGGGATTTTTTCCCTCAGATCCTTCTGCGCCGCCGCGGAAAGGCCTTCCTTTTCAATAAAAAGATGAATGCGGTCTGCGCCGTCCTCGACAGATGGAACGCCTGCGATGGCATAATTTACGTCTGCCGGCATGACCGGCTCGAGCAGACGCTCCATGTCCGCCGGGGCTACCTTGGCGCCGTTCGGCATAAGGATGCTCTCCTTGATGCGGCCGGTGATATACAGATAACCTTTCTCATCGATCCTCCCAAGGTCACCGGTTTTGAAGTATTCCCCGTCAAAGGAATCTTCCGTCTTATCTTCATCCCTGAAATACCCGTTCATGATCTGATCCGTCTTCACATAGATCTCGCCAATCCCGTCATCGTCAGGCGCGTGTATGATCGTTTTCGTATATGGATCGTTGCGGATGTTTCCCACTGATCCGATTCCGTTCACGTCTCCCGGCTGCGTGGCCGCGATATAAACGCCGCATTCCGTGGACGCGAATAGATCCAGGTAAGCGATGCCCATATTCTGTATCGCTTCAGCGGTATGAGGCGTTCCGGAAGCTCCGCCGGAGAACAGGCAGCTGAAATTCCCGTTGTACAGAAGGCTCCTAAACGGCGCCATGATCCTGCGTGCCCCGGTGAGTTTCCCCGTCCGCCGTATGGATGTCTCCGCCCTTTTGGAGAGGAACGAATAAATCCCAAATAGATGTCTTTTCTTCAGTTCATCTTCAAACTTGCCGATGAACATATCATTGACCCTTGGAACCATACCGAAGGCCATGGGCTTGAATTGTTTGAACGCCTCTAAAATGGTATCGGCGGAAAGCATCTCAACGGTCGCGATACTCATGCCCTCATACAGAAGCGTAAACGCCGAAAACAATCCCGATACATGGCTCATCGGGAACACCTCCAGCATCGGACGCCCCGGAACATGGGAATGCAGGACTCCTTTTTCCCTGATCTTTCGGTGTGTGATCAGGACGGAGGTGTGAGACAGTTCCACACATTTCCGCTGTGCTGTGGTACCTGAAGAAAACAGGATCGCCACGGAATCCGGCGTGGGCTTGCCTTTGTCCACGGGACCTCTCGCCCCGGACAGAAGCCTGCCGCAGGATTTGAGCCCATACGTCAGAAGGATGGGCGCGTTCTGTGTTTTCAACATCTTCTCGGAGTTTTTCATATCCGCGTAGATCGCGCTTACCTGGCAGCTCTCTATCAGCGGCAGAAGCTCCTCGTCAGGGATCGCGGCGTCCGCCATGACAGCAGTGAGATGATTAGCCGACAGGACAAGAAATGTAACAAAGGCGTCCACCGTGGTATCCGCCAGTACCAGGACCCGGTCTCCGTCCCGCAGGCCCATGCGCTTTTTCATCTTCCCGAAATCCTGTATGTAGCGCAGAAGGACGCCGAATGATATTTTCCATACGCTGTGATTTTTCATCAGGCAGAGGATGGCGATCTGCCCGGAATGCTTTTCGAAAGCTGTATTAAGCCCCCTCGAGTATTCCTCAAATCCGGGATATCTATTTTCCATCAGTGTGTCTCCTTCAGAGCGATTTTTTTATTTACCGTAAACCGGGTAATGATCAGGCATAGCCCCTGCCCGATTGCAAAGCAAAGCCAGATATAACGGATCGGCGCTGCGGCAGCCAGCACCAGTCCCGCCGCCAGAGGCAATACAATGTGGTTCATAAGGCAGATAAGATATGCCGACGCCGTATGATCCATATTCTGTTCATAGTTTCGAACGATATAATTAACGGTGTTCGGAAGCACGGACAGCACATAGAGCCTCAGCCCCCACGCGGCAAGCTCTGTAACCTCCGCTGTTTCCGGAGAAAACATTGTCACGAGCGGTCTTGCAAACAAAAAGACAAGCACAGTCTGGATGATGTTGACGATCACCGACAGCTTCACGATCCGCAGACAAAGCTGTGCTGCCGCCCGTTCGCCGCGCTGCCCTTTCTCGACCCCGATCAGCATGGATGTGGTGCTGCCAAAGCCTGAGGGGAATGCCCCAATGATAAGCTCAATGGAGAAAATGATGGAGTTGGCTGTGAGATACTCAAGCCCCCCATGCGACGATAGCTCGCGGTTCAAAAACAGGCTCATGAGCGCTACGGAAACCTTGTAAACCAGATACAGCAGCCCGTAACGGCAGATACTCCCCAGCATGGCAAAGGAAAAGTACCTGAATGAAAACCGGTACCCCGCGCGCATATATGTGGGCGTAAGCAGGAGGATAACATACAGATAACAGCTGATAACCGTCGCCATCGCCATTCCCCACAATCCGCCGTGGAACACGGTGCCATTCAGGTAGTCTAACAGCACGTCCGCCGCGATCTGCGCAAAGGCGGCTATAATGATCTGCCGGCGGCAGTTTTTCATCTGCAGGAAGCTCGGAATGACCTGTCCGATAACCAGCGCAGGCAGACAGAAAACGATTCCCTGCAGATACTGCGCCGTAAGAGATGTCATCGGCTCCGCGGCAGCGCCCAGAGCCACGCATAGCGGATGGATAAACAGTGAGATCAGGATTGAAACGGTAAGGCCTCCGGCAAATCCGAATATAACAGATGTTGTCAGGACACGGTTGAGTCCTTCCTCATCATTTCTGCCTGCAAACCTGCCTCCCATGACCTGGGCGCCGGACGCAAGAAGTCCGCCCAGAGCTACCAACAGCATGTTGACCGGGGTTGTAAGCCCGTATGCCGCGAGACAGTCGTCCCCAAGAAACGCTCCTGTCATCATGCCATCGATCAGCATTGAGATCACCGCGATCAGCATCGTCACGATCTGAACGGTAACTACCTTTCCAAGCTGCGGCGTGTCCGAAGAGTTGCTTAGTGAAGTACTTTTACTTTTGCTGTCCATGTGCTGTTCCTTTTGCTCAGGTATCAAAATGTGCGCATCCCTGACCGGATACCTTATTACAATACACCATACAACGGCAAAAGTCTAACAATTTTATGGTAGGATCGCCCTCAAAAGTCATGGAACGAGGGGGACGGTTCCTCGTTCCATGATTATGTGCTGTCCGATGAAAATTTTATGTTGACAAAAAGTTCTTTTTCGGATAAAATAAACAACGGTTTGAAAA